>DASURJ010000241.1:0-4641 GCA_036280115.1 Gemmatimonadaceae bacterium | reverse complement strand
GGTCGCGCCGCGCTCCGCGCCGCGGACGACGATCGTCGCGGGCCCCACGCTTCAGCTCACCGGCGAGCTCGCGGACGCGACGCTCCTCGCGGGGCGTGAGATCCGACGGCTGGTGCACATCGACCTCGTCCGGAGACCAGGGACGGTCGAGAATATCCTGCAACTCGCCGAGTGTCGCCGCGCGAACGGCGCCACGGGGCCCGCGGAGCACCGTGAACCGCAGTGGGCGGTCGAGGTCTGGTAGCTCATCCTCCGTCAGCGTCCGGGCGAGCTTTTCCGGCAACCGGAGTCGCGCGACACCTAACGACCCGGACTCGCCGGTCTCGACATCATAATCGATGGGCACCTCGCGCCCTCGCACGACGACGGAGTCCGGAAGCGACAGCCATTCCTCGCGGCGCGTGCGCGGCAGCACCGCCTCGAAATCGAGCGCGAGCGGCGCTGCGCGGAACTCCGCCATTGTCCGAACGCCGGCGAGCGCTCGCTCGTACATGGCGGTGAGCTCCGCCGCACTCAGGCGCGGGGTCTTTCCTCCGGACCGCCGATAGACCTCGCGAATCTCCTCGATCGCCGGCCGATGGCGCTTGAGCGCGACGTGGCGCGCCTCCCCGCGCGCGAGTGCGGCCGCGAGCGTCCGGCGGATCTCCGCCTCGAGCTCCGCCGGGAACAGATCGATCGGCTCGTAGTCGACATCGAGCTCGAACCCGTGGTACTGGACACGCCGGCGAAGCGCGAGCGGCGTCTGTTTGCGTCGCGGATCGTAGACGATATCCGCGGGACCGCGCGTCGCGTACTGCCGAATCAGCTCGCGCGGAATCTGCGTGCCTTCGATCGACGCCCGGGGAATGCCGAATCGGTCAGCGAAGTAGCGCAGCTCACCCGCCACGGGGCCCCAGCTTCCGCACACGCTCGACTTCGCGACGCGCGCCTCCTCGCCGCTCGCCGTCTGTTCATCGATCACCAGGTCGAACGGCATGTACTGGGCGAGCAGGTCGGCGAAACGTCGATGCGTGTCATCCCGCGCATAGCGCAGCCGTTCGGGCAGCGGCAGCCCGACGCCGCGGTACACACTCGCCATCGCGAGCGCCGTGTCCTCGATGGCCTTCACGAGCACGCCGCGCTGTTCGGCCCACTCGTCGATTCGCTCGTCGAAGAGATGGCGTGGCAGGCCGTACACCTCGCCCATGTAACCGGCCGTCACGAACGCTTCGACATACACGTTGTACGCCGTCAGGTGATCGCTCCCGCGCACCACGAGTCCCTCGAGGTCGCGGTCCTCGCGCGTCATGCGATGCAGCGACTCGATCGAGCTCATGACGGCCAGGTACGGGATCAGGTCGTCGGCGGCGTTCACGATGAGCTCGGCCCACGGCCGCTCGACCGGGAGGGCTTCCACCAGCTTGCCGTAGTGCGACAGTCGGCCGTTCTCGACGATGCCGCGCGACTCGAGCCGAGCGAGCGCCTCGCGGTACGCGCGCTTATCGAGGGCCACCGGTAACTCGAGCTCGTCGGCGCGCACGCCGAGATCCGCACAGGTGAGCGCGACGCGCTCGGAATCGCCCGCGAGCTGAAACTCGGGCGCTGTTGGCCGAAGTGACTCGAACGCGATGTCACGGTCCGACAGAATGAACACCCGGCCGTTCTCCACCCGGCCGTGCACGCGACCAGCCATCTGCAGGATCTCGTTCGCGCCGAGATGCAGCCGCGTGAGCACGTTCCGCCCGCGCTCGATGACGTTCGTGAACCGCGTGTCATCGATGATGACAGTATCGAGCCCCTTCACGTTGAGCGCGCTCTGCCCCGCCGCGGTCATGGCCAGGAAGAATGGCTTCTCGGCACCGTCCTCGAGGAACGGCCTGATGATGCGAATGGGCTCGCCGCCGTGGTAAAACGCGCTGTTGACGCGCGGAAATCGTTCGGCCACGTATCGCGCGGCTTCCTCGACGGCGGCCCGCGTCGGGAGGAACATGCCGACGCCGCGACGCTGCCTAACGACTTGCTGGAGGAACCGGTCGCTCAGGAACTGGATCGGCTGCTGGTCGACCACCTCGACCTTCGCGGCCCGCGCCGGGTCGAACGCGAAGCTCTGCACCACGGCGGCCGACTCGAGGTAGTCGGCGTAGAATGACGGGTCGACGGTGGCCGACAACCAGATGAACCGGCATCCGACTCGCTTGCCGAGGGCCAGGCACAGCTCGAGCTCCGCCGACGTCTGGTGAATCTCGTCGACGACGAGCGTGTCCTGCGGCAAGATGTCGCCGTCCTGGAACCAGCGACGCGCGATCCCCGTCGTCACGATGATGACGTTCCACGACGGCGTTTCGGGCGTCGCCTCTCGCTCGCGGTTGACCACGCCGACACGCAGCGAGGCGCCGAGTAAGGCTTCGGCGATAGGCCGGATGGCCAGCGTCTTCCCAGTGCCCGTGCCGGCAACGATGCCGAACGGCTTACGCTCGCGCGCGAGCGCGCGCACCTCGTCGCCGTGATGCCGCTCGAGAAAGGTCTCGATGTGCAGCCCGAGCGCCAGCTCGATCGTTTCGCACGCGGCCCGCGTGGGCGCGATGACGATGACCCGACCCGTCGGCGGCTCGGCGGCGACGAACGCGTTATGGTCGGGCGGGAGAGAGCGGTCCTGAACCTGTCGTAGCACGAGGAGCGCGGGTGCAAAGACGAAGCCGTCGCGCTCGGAGAAATCCTCTCCAACGGCGACGGCTCGTGAAATCTACTGCTCGCCCCTCACTCGCGACCGCCTCGGCGCGGACGACGCAAGGGACAGGTTCGCCTACGGGTCCGTGGGCGGCGGGGGCTTGACCACGGGTTTCCGCTCCGGGCGGGAGGGCTTCGCCGGCGGGTCCTCCTGCTGCTTGGGCGCGGTCGCAGGCTCCTTCAGCGATTTCACCATCGGGAGCCGCGGATTGTCACGCAGCTGCTCGCTGAACACGACCCGGCCGTTGCGAGGCTTGTTCCGCACAGCACTCGCGCAGTCGGTCGGCGCCGGCTGCTGTGCCGGCGGCACGTTGTCGAGCCAGATCCGGCACATGCCTGGCGGCGGGAGATGCGACCGCGGCACCTGGGTCTTCCCTTCCTGAGGCCGCGGACGCACCTGCGCCGCGAGCGGGCCACTGACGGCCGCGACCGCGAGGAATGCGAACGCGTACAGACTGCGAGTCATCACCGAACTCCGTTTGACATCAGGAAGGAACGACACCTTATCCGTGGGCACGTCGAGTGCCACGTGCTCGGTGGCGCTACCCTCGTGTAACCGAATCCTACGCAATGCCTTAGAAATCGCAATCCGCCGTCCGGCGCCGGGGCGTCCGTTCCTGTGGACGATTGCCCCCGGAAAGAGGACAAATCGGGATGCGGGTTCACCGCTCTATACCCGCCAGACCGCGCCCAGTTCAACGACGCCGGGACAATCACGCCGGTCATGCGTGTGATGTTTCGCACGCGACGGCCCGGATCAGTCGCCAAACGAGATGCCGGTCTCCCGGGCCGTGAGCACCGTATCGTGATTCGGGTCCACGCGCTTCAGCTCGGCCAGGGCCTCGGTAATTGGAATGGTCACGATGTGCGGTGACTGCAGAGCCACCATGTGCCCCCAGCGGCCGGCTTCCACGGCGCGCACAGCCGCCCCGCCGAAGCGCGCGGCGAGAAGCCGATCGTACCCGGTGGGCATGCCGCCGCGCTGCAGGTGCCCAAGCACGAGCGACCGAGTCTCTTTTCCGGTGATCATCGCGATCTCGCGCGCGATCGTATCCGCGATCCCCCCGACCCGCTTCGCCTGCCCAGGGAGCGATTCGCCGAGCGTGGACTCGGCTCCGCCGCGGGGATACGCCCCCTCGGCAGTCACGACGATGGAGAAACGGCGGCCCGCGCGGTCACGCTCCATGATCTTCTCGCAGACCTTGCCGATGTCGTACGGGATCTCGGGGATGAGAATGACGTCCGCCGTCCCGGCCAGGCCGCTGTGGAGCGCGATGAAGCCGGCGTTGCGACCCATCACCTCGAGGACGATCACGCGATCGTGGCTCTCGGCGGTCGTGTGCAGCTTGTCGATCGCCTCGAGTGCCGTGTTCACGGCGGTGTCGAAGCCGAAGGTGGTCACCGTTCCACTGACGTCGTTGTCGATCGTCTTCGGAACGCCGACGATCTTCATGCCGCGCTCGTGCAAGCGCTGGGCAATGGCGAGTGAACCGTCGCCGCCGATGGTGATGATCGCGTCGATGCCGAGATTGCGCGCCGTCGCCAGCAGCTCGTCCGAGCGATCGATCTCGATGTAGGAACCGTCGGGCTGTCGCACGGGGTAGTGGAACGGGTTTCCGCGGTTCGTGGTCCGCAGAATCGTTCCGCCGAGATGCGCGATCCCGCGCACGGACTCCCGCGTCAGGGGAACGCACTGGTCCTCCCCGAGGAGCCCGGCGAACCCCTTGCGGATGCCGATCACTTCCCAGCCGCGGCCCATCGCCGAAAGAGCGGCGGCGCGGATAACCGCGTTGAGACCGGGCGCGTCGCCGCCGCCGGTCGAGATCCCAATTCGCATCGTTAGGACAGGGTAACCCTGGGAATGGCCGGCTACGGTGACATTTCGAGCAGCCGAATTACTTCGCCTGGTGCGGCGTGCCGGCCCAGCTTCGACTT
>DASURJ010000240.1:0-2783 GCA_036280115.1 Gemmatimonadaceae bacterium | reverse complement strand
TCGACCTCGACGCGCGCGTCGCCGGCGTCAACGACCTTCGCGTTCAGCAACCGACCCTCGTACATCAGCTTCACCGACACGATGCGGCGGGGATCGCTCACGCCTTCCTGCCCGAGCGCGACGACCCCGTGCTTCACGGTGATGAAGTAGCCCTTGCCCAGGTACCCCGCCGTGCCGTAGCTGCTGGAGCCGCGGTCGTCGTACGAGTAGAGCTCGACGAAGCTGGCCCGGCGCTCGCGGAGAAGATCGAGCGGGAAGAGCCCCATCTCGTCGCTCAACTGCCGCTTGACGTCGTCGACGATCGCATCGACGTCGGCGTTCAGCATCGCCGGAGCGACGTACCCCGACGTGCCGGTCGCGACCAGCGACTCGCGGCTGCGAAGTTCGTTGAGTTCGGCACGCAGCGCGGCGAAGCGTGCCTCGGTGTCGGCGTTTTGCAGCGCGCCGAGATAGTTACCGACGCCGAAGAAGGTGATGGCGCCCGAGAGCGCGACGATTGCGGGAACGGAGCGACGAGTACTCATGAACACTCTCCAAGTTCGGCAACCGGAACCGCTCCGCCATGCGGGTAGCATCCGGCTTTGCGCGCCCCTTGATGGGCGGCCTTTATCGCTTGGAACCGACACCGACATCGGGCCAGTCGTGTAAAGACTGCACCCGTTGCGGCAACTTGCTGGGAATGTTTGAAGTGTAGATGGTCACTGCCCGAACGTCAAGCGTAAATACTACACAGTCAAGGGTTTATGGATGGGCTCGGCCGTTCATAGATGGAACTCGAGCTCCGGCAGGACCCGATCGGGGCATCCAGGCATCGGCGCCGGCACCGCGCCGCGCCGCGTCGCTCCGAGCCGCAGATAGAACGGTTCGGCGAATGGATCCGACACGACACGCACCGTCGAAACACCGCGGCCGGCAGCTGCGGCAAGCACCTCACGAACCAATGCCGCGCCCAGTCCGCGTCCGTGGTACCCGGGATTGATCCAGGCGTGTTCGAGCGAGGTGTCTTTTGCGGTTACTTCGAGCGCCGCCATCCCGATAATGCGTCCGTCGAGCGTGGCGACGAACACGTCCTGTGCCTCGATGTATTCGGGGGTGATGAGAAGGTCCGCCGCCCACTGGGCGAGCCATTGCGGCGGATACCCCCAGCTCGCCTTCGCCGCTCGCGCGAGCTCCGTCAACGCCGGCGCTTCGCACGGCGCGGCCCGGCGGATGCTTGCTCTCAGTGGCGGCCGCTGCATTTCGATCCCGCGGATCATACTCCAGCCGGCGCCATCCATCTCAGCTCATGGCGCCGCGGGAAGCTGATCGCGCAACTCGCGGTCGTCCGGACGTTCCGCGAACGCGGCGCCGGCGCGGTGAAGCTCGATGAAGCACTCGACGAGGTGTTCAGGGCACCACCCGCCTCGCGCCTGATTCAGCAGCATGCGATACGCAGCGTCGTCGTGCACGGCCCTGCGATAGGGACGATCGGTCGTCAGCGCATCGAACACGTCCACCACGCTGACGATCTGCGCGACGAGCGGCACCTCGTCGCCGCTCAAGCCGTCCGGATACCCGCGACCGTCGAGCCGTTCGTGATGATGGCGCACGATCGGACGCACCGCGTCGAGTGACCGCAACGTGGCACACAACTCGTCGCCGATAACCGGGTGCTGCTTCATCACGTCGTAGTCGCGCCGGCTCAACTTGCCCTTACGCAGCAGGATCCGGTCGGGGATCCCGATCTTGCCGATGTCGTGGAGAAAGGCGCCTCGATAAAGCGCGTCGAGCTCCGTCGCGGTGAGCTCGAGCGCTGTGCCCAGCGCCGTCGCGTAATGCGCCAGGCGTTCGCAATGACCTTCGGTGTAGGGATCACGCGCTTCGACGATGCGGCCGAGCGTGAGGAAAAGTGATTCGGCCGAATCGAGTTCGTCGGTGAGGCGTTTCAAGCGGATCGCCGAGGCAATGCGGACGCGAAGTTCCTCGGGATCGATTGGCTTGTTCAGGAAATCGTCGGCCCCGGCTTGGAGCGCGCCGAGCCGCGTGCCGCGGTCGCCGGACCCGCTGATCAGGACGATCGGCGTGAGTCGCGTTGCCAGCGCGCGCTTCAACTCGTCGCAGACGGTCGTGCCGGTCATGCCGGGCATCATCACGTCGAGCAGGATCACATCCGGACGTTCAGCCGCCGCGACCTGCAAGGCCTCCCGCCCGCTGCTCGCCGTCGACACGACGTGTCCTGCGCATTCGAGCAGGTCGCGCATCCCCGCCAGTGTCGGCTCGTGGTCGTCGGCTACCAGCACCCTGCCCGTCAATGACATCGAGGCCCTCCGCCGGAAAACCGGCGAAGCAGCAAGACCGCCACCACGTGCCGGCCAACGCGGTGGACCGGGCTAAGTGGCTGTCACATCACGAGTAAGGCCCACGGGGAGAATCTGAAAACCGGCGCCCGGCGGCGGTCGTGTTCCCATCTTGCGCATCAGGCCGACAGATCTGTCGGTCAACGCGCCGGCGGGCGATCGAGCGTCGGCTGCTGGTTGTACTGTTCCGATTGCCCGGGCGGGATGCTCAGATACGTCCACTGGTCGCCGCGCGCCGCCTTTGCCGCGTACACGATCTGGCCGACGTGGTAGCTCGCGTGCGCGAGCGATCGCAGCAGTGCTTCGGTGACCGAGTGGGGCTGGTTGCGGATCGTGATCGTTCGTTCGAGATGATCGTCGGTCAACTGGTCGAGCGCGTCCAGCAGCACGCGCCATCCCTGCTCCCATTTCTCGAGCAGCTCCTCTCGCGACACGGCGCGCGGCTCG
>DASURJ010000239.1:0-8866 GCA_036280115.1 Gemmatimonadaceae bacterium | reverse complement strand
AGCGATCGCACACCGAGCGACACGAATTCAATCGGGTCGCCCGTCCGCTCGTCGAGCCGGACCCACGCCCACGCCGCGTCCGCCGACACGCCGCGCGTCACGACCGCGTCGGTCGCGTCCAGCAACAGCACATCGATCACGTCACCGTGGTGAAGCTCGATCGTTGTGGTGGTGCCGAATCGCTCGCGCGTCACGCGGGCGTCGGCCGAAACGCTGCGTCCGGGCAGAACGAGCGTCACCACGTCGCTCGCCCCCTCGGCCCGGACGGTGAAGACAACACTGGACGCTCGAGAGCGCACCCCGTACCCCGGCGATACCCAGCTGTCATGCATCTCGAAGCGGCCCGCCTCGGCCACGGCCCGAAGGTGCAGCGTCCCCGGCGGCGTGGCGGAGTGTGCAACGACCGTGTTCGCGTCGGCAACGTCCACGCGAACGTCGGACGCGAACTGGAAGTGGTGCCTAACGTCGTGGGGCCCGGTGGCCGCGACCCGGTCGCGAATCACCCAGTACCTGCCAGGAAGGTGGAGCACATCCCGCCGGTGGGCCGCGCCGGCCCACAGCCGGGCGAACCCGTCATGCCAGCCCGAGAAATAGGCGAACTGCGGGTGCGCGTGCCACGACGTCATCGCCGACGCGGCGGTGGCGGACCACGAGAACGCACCCGCCGTCTCCGACGATGAGGCTCCGTCCACGGTGACCGTCGAATGTGCGGCCGCGTGCCGGAACCGGTCACGATCCGCCGGCGAGGTCGTGTACGTGTACGTGCCAGGATCGACGATCCAGGGACGACCGTCGGCGGCGATCTCGATCGACAGCGCGTCGGCGTGGGCGTGCCCGCAGTTCATCATGCCGTGTGGGCCGCAGTCGATGAGCGCGAACTGGGCATCCGTGGTCCAGCCATCTCGCATGACGAAATACCCGCCGTCCGGAAACGCGCGGGACGCCGCGTCCGGCTCGCGAGACCCGAGCTTCTCCCAGCGCTCCAGCGCCTCGGGTCCCACGAGCCACAGTGTTTCCTCGGCCAACGCACCGGCGACACGAGCGTAGTCCGCGCGCCCCAGCACCACCGCACCCGTGGAAAGCGTCGATCGAAAATCGTTCGGCGCGCGTTCGTCGAGCCCCATGAGACGGCCGCCATCGTCGTCGCCAACGAGCGGCGTGCGACCGTCGGGCCGGGTCATGTACATGAGGCAATCGAGCAGCGCCGCGAGCTTCGGCACCACGCGCTCGCGGACCGGGAGCCCGCCGTGTGCCGCGAGCAGGAGGAAGTGCGTGTAGAAGTCCGCGGTGTAGCGGTGGTAATACGTCGTCTGCTCGAAGTACACGCCGTCCGCGCGCACATGAGCATCGAGCTGCTCGACGAGAATGCGGGCGCCCTGAGCGCGCCAGCGCGAAGCGAAGCGAAGCTCCGGGAACACGGTCCCGATGTAGAACAGCCCGAGCGCTTCGCCGGTGAGATGCGTGTTTGGGCTGAAGTAGGTCGACAGGTACCGCGCGATGTGCCGCGCATGAATGTCCAGTGACGCGAGCATCCGCGCGTAGAGTGGCGCCGTCAGCGCGGCCGAGTGCCGGAAATAGTGCAGCGCCCAACACCAGCTGATGGCGCGGAACGCGAGCTCGAGACTACTCGCCCAGTTCACTCCGCGCTTGGCCGGGTTCTCCGCGATCCAGCTCTCGACGTGGCGAGCGAACGTCTCCGCATAACGCTCGTTGCCGGTACGCCAGTAGGCCCGACCGAGCGTGCCGAAGTACTGATGCCGGTTGAGCTCCCACACGAGCTTGTGGTCACCGACGACGCTCGCGTCGAGGAACGGAATGCGGCTCCAGTGAGTCAGTGGCGCGCGGCGCTCGAGCAACGGATCGAGATGCCAGTCCGGCGCGATCCCCACGGGCACGTCGTCGTGGCCGAGTAGCCGCATGTGGCCCGCGCAAACCCTGTCTGCCTCACCCACGACGCTGTCCGAAGCGGAACCACCGAGCCGACGAAGCGCCTCGCTCGTCCGGACCCGATCCGCGAACGCCGAGAAAAATCGTGGCGGCGTGCGTGCCCGGAACGCCGCCAGCAACGCCTCTGGCGACGCATTCCCGACGACTCGGCCCGCGAGGTATTCCTCGGGAACCGCCGTCGCTCTCTCGAACCGCCGGGCAAAAGGCCCCGCTCGCTCGAGCTGACTCGACACGAGCTGGGCCGAGCGTTCACGGAGCTCGTCCCAGCTACGGCCGCGTAACTTGCTCAAGCGATGCAACAGGTCGCCACTCACCCTGGGTTGGAAAATGTTCAGCGCCAGCGTCCTATGGACGCTCACGCGTTCAAGATAGCCGCACTTTGCCGGAACGCGGTGGCAACTCCGGTACCACGGGCTGGTCCAGTTAAGCCCCTCAGTCAGGCCCCGACGGAACGGACGGCGTGACGGTCTGTGCCCCTGCGGCCTTCCTGAGGCGCTCACGCAACAGGGGCAAGAACGGGACGCCTGGACCAGTAGTTCAGGGGCGGAGCAGCTGGGTCACTCGCGTGGCCGCGGCGGCCCCGTCCGCCGGAACGCAGCCCGACCGCTCGACTTCAGCGATGATCGTGCGAGCCAGAATACCCGCGACGGTTGCCGCGCCGGCGTCGGTAAAGTGCGAGAAGTCCGCAAACGCAGCCGGGCCGCGAACGGTCGGGGCGATGTCGGCGAGCGCCGTCATCGAATCGCGTGCAACCTCGCGAACGATCGACCGCGCTGAATCCTCGAATGCGAGGATCACGTCGCCCGTCGCGCGCGGGTAGAATCGTTCCCAGGCGAAGAGCACGTCCTCCGATGCGGGATCGTCGCCGAGAAACGCGTTGGTGTTCGTCGCGAGCACTGGAGACGCCCCGGTCGCTCGAATGGTGCCGACGATCTGGCGAAGATGGCGCTCGAACAGCGCCAGGCGCTCTGGAGGAACCGACGTGAATCGCCAGCCGTCTGGCCGGCCCCGCATGACTTTCGCGACCTCGCGGCGCCGAAGCGCGGTCTGAACGAAATCAGGTAGAATGGTCTTCAGTTGATTCCGAAGCCGCCCGGTGGATCGCGGATACAGCATGCGACGAATCGGCGGCTCGGTGCTGGCGACCTGCCGACGCGGTGGCGAGGCGCCGGGTGGCTCGATGTCCAGGTACTGCGGAGGTGTCGGATAATAGACAACGAAATCGGGTGACAACGCCGCAATCCGATGCTGGAGGTCGAGCGCGACCGTCGGGAGCGACATACCCGGAAGCGCCGCGTTGATCACCTCCACGCGTCCGAGCGCGGACGCGTCCCGGCACGCGATGCGTGCGAGCGAGACGCGAAGCGAATCCTCGAGCTGCCGCGGATACTCGCGATTCGTGGCCTCGTAGAGCCCGAACGTCTCGGATGCCCCCGTCGTGACCACGCGTAGCGTCCCGGGAGGCTTGGCACGCTGGACGTCCGGGCCGCGCGTGCCGATGTCGTTGAGCACCCACTTCTGAAACCGCCCGTTCGGACGCCCGCGCGCCCCGTGCTCGTCGCGGACAATGAGGTCCATCTGCGACGTGTACGGCGAGAGGATCGGCGTCCCGTAGCGAATGAGGTCCTCGACGCGAGCCGTGAGCTCGAACACAAGCCCGAAGACTCCTGCGAGGACGACAAGAAGGGCGGCTCGACGCAGCATCAGAACTGGAAGTACAGGAACGGCGACGGCCGCGATCCGGCGATGATCGCCAGCGACGCCGCCGCGGCCGCCGTGAGTGCGACGCGGCGCCGCCAGGTCCATTCGTGCCGCATCTCGAACGCGTTAGGCCCGACCATCGCCCACCATGCCGCCAGGCCGAGCAACCCTGCAGCCAGCAACGGCTCGGCGACGTTCAGCCCGGTCGCGAGCCAGAACATCTGCCGGAGCAGCGTGGCAGCCATCCCGAAGTCTGTCGCGCGGAAGAAGACCCATCCGACCACCGCGAACAAGAACATCCCGAGTTGCCGAGTCACGGCAGGCAACGCATCCCAATGACGTCCCGCGAGCCGATACGCCACGAGCAGCAGCCCATGGTACGCGCCCCAGACGACAAACGTCCAGGCGGCGCCGTGCCACAGACCGCCGAGGAGCATCGTGATCATCAAATTGCGATACGTCTTCCATTCCCCACCGCGATTGCCGCCGAGCGGAATGTAGAGGTAGTCGCGCAGCACGGACGAGAGCGAGATATGCCAGCGCCGCCAGAAGTCCGAGGGATCGAGCGCCTTGTACGGTGAGTTGAAGTTCTGTGGGATCCGAATCCCGAAGAGGTATCCGAGCCCGACCGCCATCGTGCTATAGCCCGAGAAGTCGAAGTAGAGCTGGAAGGTGTAGCCGAGCATCGCGAGCCAGCTCCCGACCGTCGAGAGCGCATCGTACTGCGCGAGTGCCGGATCGACGAACGCCGCGAGGCTGTCGGCGACTACCACCTTCTCCACGAGCCCGACGATGAAGAACGAGACGCCGAGCCGGATCCAGCGTGTGCGGTCGGCGGTCCCGAGGTTCTCCAGATCCTCCTCGATCTGACGGAACCGAACGATCGGGCCGGCCACCAGCTGCGAGAATAGCGAGACGTACGTCGAGAACTCCCACAGGTTCCTGGTCGGCCTGATCACCCCCCGGTAGCTGTCGACGATGTACGTGATCGTGTGGAACGTGTAGAACGAGATGCCGACCGGCAGGATGATGTTGAGGTGCGGGAGCGAGACTTCGGCGCCGAGGAAGCTGACGACCGTGCGGGCGGTGTCGAGCGCGAAGTTCGTGTACTTGAAGAATGCGAGAACGGCGAGGTCGACGGCGATGGGCACGACGAGGAACAGCTTCTTCCGATCGGGCCATCGCATCATCCCGAGGCCGGCCGTATAGCTGACGAGCGTCGAGAACGCCATCAGCAGGCAGAACCGCGGGTCCCAGTACCCGTAGAACACGTACCCCGTGACCGTGAGCCAGACGTAGCGCGCCTGCGTGGAGCGCAACGACCAGAACACGGCGTACGTGATGGGAAGGAACGCGAACAGGAAGATGAAGCTGTTGAAGAGCATACAGCCCGTCGTTACGTGTACGCCGTGAGCGCGGCGAGAGCGGCCGCGCTGCCGATCGCAGGAGGACTCGCCCGGAACGCCGGACCAGGACTGCGCCCGGCGCGCTCGCGACGCATCCGATTGTCGTTAGGTGCGCGCCTTGGCCGCCCGGGTGCGCACGCCCGGTCCGGCGCTATCGGTTGAGGCCTCCCCGCCACCTGACGGGCCCGACCTGACGCCCGCGGGCCGTCGAGACCCAGCCACGCACGCGAGGGGACTGACGAGCGGCGACCGGCCGCGGTGTCGCCGCCTCCCGCGCGGCGCCAGCCAACTGCGGTGTCGCCGGTACGGCGTGAGCACCGACACCCGGCAAGGGAGCACCGAGCACGATGGCCGTGCACAACCCGAACATGAAATAGGTGACCGGGCTATACGCGGTCGACAGAAACATTGCCGCGGCACACACGCCGACCATGGCGCAGATGGCCGCAGTCGCCAGGCCGACCTCGCGCTTCACCCCGGCCGAGTCACTTCGAGTCGCGAGCAACCTCTTGCGCACCCGTACGCATCCGCCGACGGCGGTCACGATCACGCCGACGAAACAGATCAGGCCCGGTATCCCGAGTTCGGCGCCGGCCTGAATGTAGGCGTTGTGAGCATTGGTGAACTTGATGCCCGAGCCTTCGTTGCGCTTCGTTGCGCCTTCGGCGTACGGGAATCCGGCGATCCCGACCCCGAGAACCGGATTGTCCTTCATGTACCCGATGCCCCGGAGCATCACCGCCTTTCGTCCGTCCCGGTCTGTGAAGTTGTAATCCGTTTGGTCGAAGATGTTCAGGAACCGTTGGCGCAGCTCGTCGGTCATGGTCGCCGAGAACACGAGCCCACAGATCGCCACGAGGCCGACGTACACGGACCGGCGCCGAGGTGGCGCGTAGAACAGCAGCACGGCAACCGTCGCCGCGAGCGCGACGATACCGCCCCGCGATCCTGTTCTCATGACCGCCGCGAGTACGATCGGCACGCTCGCGAGGGCGATCTTGCGAATCCGTCCACCCTCGGTCGCGAGCAGGAAGAAGAACGGCAACGAAACGACCAGGAACGCCGCGGTATCGTTCGGATCGTAGGTGGTACCGATCCCGAATCGGCCCGACCGGCCGGGCGGAACAATGAACGACATGACTGCCGCGGCGAGCGCGCCGAACGCGAACACCTTGACGCCAAGCCAGAGCATCGTCCGGTGCATGAAACCGCTGGCCACAAGCACGAACACCAGGAACGTCTGGATATAGACCGTCAGGATGAACTTCGCGCTGCCCCCGGGCCAGATGCCGCCGGGAACCGACATCACCGCGAGAGCGGCCGTCAGTAGCATGAACTTCGTCACGTGCGACCGCGCGATCGTCTGCCATGCCAGCTGCCGCGGATTCATCGCGACCGCGACGAGCACGACGAGCAGACTGATCTTCGCTGGCCGCACGGCGCTCAGAAATGGAACGACCTCGTGGGCGCGCGTGACGACGAACGCGATATAGGCCGCCAGCGAGTACGCGAATGCGCGGCTCGGGGCCGGCACCGCCGTGCCCCAGAAGACCCCCAGGGGCATCGGAGCGGCAGCTACCGGGGCGCGGGTCGATGTCAGGTATGGATGAGCCATCAAGAGCGGAAAAGGGCAAACAAACGGCGACCCGTCACTACAGTATCACGGCGGGCGAGCACCGACCAGCGAGGAAGAACCGTACCACCAACGAGTTGAGCAAGTGGCCTGTAACGACTGGCACCAGCGCTACAGAGTTGCGGTGTCGCAACACGCCTGTTGAAGCTCATCGGCAGCCACCGCGACGCCACCCCTGGCGAACCCGGAGATACCATACGCGTCGAGATACCCGTCCACCATGACCGCGTGGTCGTAGCGCCGCTCGACCACCGCTCGGCCGGCCGCGCCGAGTGCCCGGCGCTTCAGTTCGTCCCGGGCGAGGTCCCGGATAACGTGCGCCAGCGCGGTGCTGTCACCCACGGGGAAGAGCCGGCCGGACACGCCGTCCTCGACAACCACGGGGAGATCGCCAACCGGGGTCGATGCGACCGGCACGCCGAGCGCCATTGCCTCGAGCACGGCCAGGGGCAACCCTTCGTTCTCCGAGGAGAGCACGAAGAGATCGAACGCGGAGACCACGCGGCCCACGTCCCGCCGCCATCCGAGAAACCGCACCCGCTCCGAGAGCCCGAGCCGGGATACCTGCGCTTCCAGCGCGGGTCGTTCGACGCCTTCACCGACGAACACCAGGTGCAGGTCATCGCGCTCGCGACGGACCTCGTCCACGGCCCGGACCAGCGTCGCCAGGTCCTTCTCGGGCGCCAGGCGGCCAGCGGTGCCGACAAGGAATGTCGCTTCAGGAAGCCCGAGATCCCGACGGACCTCACCTGTGTTCGCGCGCCGTTGAAACGCGGTGAGATCGACGCCGTTCGGGATGACCCGAAGCCGCTCTGGCGCCACGCCAACGACATCTCTGAAAAAGGGGAGCACGCGCTCTCCCACGACCACGAACGCATTACACCCGCGGCTCGCGCGGCGAATCCAAAGGTGGAGCCGCCGCTCGGTCAGATACTCGAAGGCGTGTTCGGTGTGGACCATTCGCGGGACGAACGCGAGTCGGCGCGCCACCGCCGTATGAAGAAACGCGGCGAAATTGTGTGAGTGGACGACATCCGGCCGGATGTGGCGGAGCAGGCGGGCCAGGCGCCAGTGATATCGCGGGTCCCTCAGCTTTCGACCGCCGAGGACGTACGATTCGACCCCGGCGGCGTCGAGCACGGGCTCGAGCTCGCCTCCCTCATCGAGTGCGATGATGACGGACCGAAGCCCGCGCTTGGCCAGCGCGCCCGCCAGCCCCACCGCCATGGTCTCGAGGCCACCGCGACCGAAGCTCAGCACGACCTGTGCGACGCACGGCCGGGATAAGGAGTTCACGCGTCCTGGGTTGAAGTGTTCGAGCCAGTTGCGCGGCACACGGCGCTGACACGGCGCGGAAACGAAAGAAGGATACCAGATTCTCTTCCGTTGGGGGCCGCAGGAAGCGAGCGTACGGGTGGGCATTCGCGCCACAACCTGATGGGGTTCGGCCACACGATGCCGTCGCGCAACAACCCCGTTCGCGCCGGGTCCGACGGGTCAAACACATGACCTATCACGCGACGCGGAGGTAGGCACCAAGCTTGCCCACCCACTGGACGCCAACAAGGCGTGCCCAGCGTCAGCTCGTGCGCCTGATTGTCGCGAAAACCTTTGACCGCGGTTTCCGGATACGGCGGGCGTTCGGCCATTCTGCTGACGCCCACGCACTCCATTCGATGCCCATCAAACTCTGCCTGCTCGCACCGTCGCTGGACATTCTGGGGGGCCAGTCTCGCCAGGCCGTGCGGCTGACATCGGGGCTGCGCCAGCAGCCCGAGCTTTCGGTCTCGTTCATCCCGCACAACCCGCGTCTTCCTGGTCCGCTGAGCGTCCTGCAACGGATCAAGTACGTGCGCACCGTTGTGACGACGCTCACATACTGGCTCCTGCTCGTAACGAGGCTCTGGCGGTACGACGTCATCCACGTCTTCTCGGCGTCATACTACTCGTACCTGCTCTGCGTTCTCCCCGCGATCCTGATCGGGAAGGCGTATGGCAGGAAGGTCCTGCTGAACTATCGAAGCGGTGAGGCCGAGGATCATCTCGCCAACTGGAAGCTCACGGCCGTGCCCGTCATGCGGCTCGCCGACATGATCGTGGTCCCGTCAGGCTATCTCGTCGACGTGTTCGCGCGCTTTGGACTTCGGGCGCGACCGATCTTCAACGTCGTCGAGCTGGA
>DASURJ010000238.1:0-2673 GCA_036280115.1 Gemmatimonadaceae bacterium | reverse complement strand
TGCGCGTCGCGGAGAGAGCGGAGAATCGGCGCAGGCAGCGGCGACAACGAGGAGCAGGAGCGGGAGAAGACGACGTTTGGGCATGATGCGTGGAAAGAGGGTGGCGAGGTGGGCGAGGTCGTCAAGGTCGTCCAGGTGGTCGAGGCGGTCGATCAAATGTCGCTTTCAGGTGCCGACCTCGACACCCTCGACGACCTCGACGACCTCGACAACCTTGACGACCTCGGCACCCTCGCCTCGCGTCACTTGCGGCTCCCGCGCATCCCTGAGCATCCTCCGTCATGCCAGGAGAGCCAGTCCTGATCGAGCCGATCGCGCGACAAAAGGTCCACTCGGCGTTCGTGGTCAACGGCGAGCGCATCGAGGTCGCCTTCCCTCCGCAGAAGACGCTGCTGGAGGTGCTCCGCGAGGAGATGGGCCTCACGGGAACCAAGCACGGGTGTGAGCTTGGCGAGTGCGGGACGTGCACCGTGCTCGTCGAGGGAACGCCGATTCTGTCGTGTCTCGCGCTCGCCATCAGCTACGCCGGCCGTCACATCGACACGGTCGAAGGGATGGCCGAAGGCGGAAGGCTGCATCCCCTTCAGGACGCGTTCGCCGAGCTTGGCGCGGCGCAATGCGGCTATTGCACGCCCGGCTTCCTCCTCGCCGCGCGAGCCCTGCTCGAAACGAATCCCGCCCCGACCCGCGATGAAATAAAGGAATCGTTGAGCGGCAATCTCTGCCGGTGCACCGGATATCTGAAGATCTATGAGGCGGTAGAGATGGCGGCAGGGCGAATGCGGAATGCGGAATCCGGATTGCAGACTCGCGCCAATGACTGACGTTGTGACGAGGGAGGTCCAACCCACTCCGGAGCCGGACAAACCGCAATCCGGATTCCGCGTTCCGCATTCGGTCGTCGGCACTCCGCGCCGCAAAGTCGACGCGGCGGCGAAGGTGACGGGCGAGACGCGCTTCGCCGATGACCTCTCCCTGCCCCGCATGTTGTGGTGCAAGCTGCTCAGGTCGCGGGAGCCGCATGCTCGTATCGTACGCATCGATACCTCGCGTGCCGAGAAGCATCCCGGCGTCATCGCCGTCCTCACTGGACGCGATCTGCCGATCCCGTTCGGTATTCTTCCCATCTCGCAGGACGAGCACGCGCTCTGTCCGGACCGCGTGCGCTTCGTGGGCGATCCGGTTGCCGCCGTCGCCGCCATCGATGAGGACACCGCCGCCGACGCGTGCAACCTCATCGAGGTCGAGTACGAGAAGCTCCCGCCCATCGAGTCGATCGATGACGGTCTGAAGGCACCCGAGTCACCGGAGGCGGTGATCCACGACTACGGTGACGCGGGCAACGTCCACAAGCACATTGCGCTCGAGTTCGGGAACGTTGACGCCGAGATGGCGACCGCGGATCACGTGCGTGAGGACCTGTTCTTTTTCGAGGGGAATACACACCTCCCGATGGAACAGCACGCGTCGCTCGCGCAGTGGTTCCCCGACGGCAAGGTGACGGTGTGGTCGAGCACCCAGACGCCGCACTACCTGCACCGCGCGCTGTCGAAGGTGCTCGAGATGCCCGCCGCGCACGTGCGCGTCATCGCCACGCCCAATGGCGGAGGCTTTGGCGGGAAATCCGATCCCTTCAATCACGAGATCGTCGTCGCCGCCCTGGCGCGCCGCACCGGACGCCCTGTGAAGATCGCGCTCACGCGCGAGGAGGTCTTCTACTGCCATCGCGGGCGTCACCCGACGCTGATGCGCATCAAGACCGGCGTAAAGCGCGACGGCCGCATCGTGGCGATGGACTTCACCTCCTTCCTCGACGGTGGAGCGTACGGCTCGTACGGCGTCGCGAGCACGTACTACACGGGCGCGCTCCAGACGGTCACCTACGCGGTGCCGCACTACCGCTTCCGCGGCGTGCGCGTCTTCACGAACAAGCCGCCGTGCGGGCCGAAGCGCGGACACGGCACGCCGCAGCCGCGCTTCGGACAGGAAGTGCAGCTCGACAAAATCGCCGTCGCCCTCGGCCGCGATCCCGCGGAGCTGCGCCTGCAGCAGCTCGTCCCCGCGCACTCGCTCACCGCGAACTGGATGCGCGTGGAGACGATCGCGCTGAAACAGTGCATCGAGCGCGTCGTCGACGGCTCCGGCTGGCGATCGAAATGGCAGAAGCTCCCGCGCGGACGCGGCGTCGGACTCGCCTGCGGCGCGTATCTCTGCGGCGCGGGACTGCCGATCTACTGGAACGACCTTCCCCACTCCGGCGTGCAGCTCCGCCTCGACCGCTCCGGCGAGGTCACGGCGTTCTGCGGCGCGACCGAGATCGGCCAGGGCTCGGACGACGTGCTGGTCGCATGTGTGGCAGAGATCCTGGGTGTGGATCCGCTCGACGTCCGGGCGGTCACCGGCGACACCGGGATGACGCCGGTGGACCTCGGCTCGTATTCGAGCCGCGTCACGGTGATGATGGGCAATGCCGCCATCGATGCCGCCAACAAGATCAAGCTGCAGATGGCCGAAGCCGCTGCCGAGCAACTGGGCGTATCTCCGGAGAGGCTTTCGTTCGGGAACGGCAGGGTATTCCACGAAAATCAGTCGATGACCTTTGCCCAGGCGGCGGGCTGCGCCGAAGAAAAGTTCGGCACGCTGGGCGCGGTCGGCTCGTACAAGCCGCCGCGC
>DASURJ010000237.1:0-2680 GCA_036280115.1 Gemmatimonadaceae bacterium | reverse complement strand
AGCCGGGCCGCGAGGACGTCGAGACGATCGCGACCGGCGCGCGCGCCGCGGCCGCGGGCGGCTTCACCGCCGTCTGCGCGATGCCGAACACCGATCCGGTCACCGACAACCAGGCCGCGGTCGGATTCATCATTCGTCAGGCGCAGCTCGCGAAGGCGGCACGCGTCTACCCGATCGGCGCGATCTCCGTGGGCCAGAAGGGGGAATCGCTCGCCGAGTTCGGCGAGATGGTGGGCGCCGGCGCCGTCGCGGTGAGCGACGACGGCAGACCGGTGGCGAGCGCGCACCTCATGCGCACCGCGCTGGAGTACGCGCGGACCTTCGGCATTCCGGTCGCCGACCACTGCGAGGAACCGACCCTCGCGAAGGACGGGGCGATGAACGAGGGCGTCGTCAGCGCGCGCCTGGGATTGCGCGGCATTCCCGCCGAAGCCGAGGAGATCATGGTGATCCGCGACATCCTCCTCGCCAGGCGCACCGGCGGCCACGTGCACCTCTGTCACATGAGCACCTCCGGCTCGGTGGAGCTCATTCGCTGGGGCAAGGAGCGCGGCATCAACGTCACCGCGGAGGTCTGTCCGCACCACCTCTCGCTCACCGAGGACGAGGTGGACGGCTACGACACCAACGCGAAGATGAATCCGCCGTTGCGCACGGTGGACGACGTCGCGGCGCTGCAGGACGCGGTGCGCGACGGGACCATCGACGTCATCGCTACCGATCACGCGCCGCATCACTACGACGAGAAGGAGCGCGAGTTCGCCGATGCTCCCAACGGCATCGTCGGGCTCGAGACCGCCCTGGCGGTGAACGTCACCTGGCTCGTCGCCCCCGGCATCATCGACCTCCCCACGCTCGTGGAGAAGATGTCCTGCGCGCCGGCGCGGCTGTTCCGTCTTCCCGGGGGAACGCTGCGCCGCTCGAGTGTGGCCGACGTCACCGTGTTCGACCCCACGCAGGAATGGACGGTGGACGCTGCCCGCTTTCGATCCAAGGGTCGCAATACACCCTACCGGGGGCGCACGCTGTCGGGTCGCGTACGCCTCACCCTCGTGGACGGCCGGGTCATCCACCGCGCGGACGGGTAGCGTGAGCCGGGAGGCCGCGCTGCGCGACGAGATCGTCCTCGTCTGCCGGCGACTGTGGGAACGGGGTCTGATCGCCGGGCCGGATGGTAACGTGTCTGCGCGTCTGGACGACAGCCGCCTGCTGATCACGCCCGCCGGACTCTCCAAGGTGGACCTGAGACCGAACGACCTCGTAATCGTCGATCTACTGGGTGGGATTGTGAGCGGCGACCTCGCGCCGTCGTCGGAGATCCGCATGCACCTGCGTGCGTATGCCCGGCGGGCGGACGTGCATGCCGTCGTGCACGCGCATCCCCCCACCGCGACGGCGTTCGCGGTTGCAGGAGAGGAACTCGCGGCACCCGTACTTCCGGAGGTTATTTTGCTGATGGGCAGGGTCCCGCTGCTGCCCTATGCACAACCGGGCACGGAGGCGATGGCCGACGCCTTCGAGCCGTTTCTCGCCGAGCACGACGCATTTCTCTTGGCCAACCACGGCGCGACGACCCTCGGACCGACGCTGCGGCTGGCGCACCAACGAATGGAAAGCCTCGAGCATGCCGCGCGTATCGTGCTCGCGGCTCGCACCCTGGGCCGGGTGAGCGAGCTGACTCCCCAGCAGGTGCGCGCGCTGGACCTCGCTCGCGATGTCGCGAGACGGGCGGTTCCCCCGCGGAACACGCCCGGTGGCAGTCTGGAGAACCCATGACGCAGGAAGCGAACAGCTCGATCGGCGACGTTTCGGCGCTCCTTGCCGAGCGCAGGAAGTACGAGGAGTGGATTGCCGCGCTCGACGCGCGCAAGGCCTCCACGCCGCCGCACGTCTACGAGCGCGTTCGCACCGACTACGACGTTCGCCTCCAGGCGGTCATCCAGAAGCTCTCCGCGCATCGCGGCTTCATGGAAAAGCAGGCACAGGTCCTCGCCGAGCGGCTCATCGCGCTCAAGGCCGAGGAGCAGGCTTGCCGCGACGAGCGGGCGGAGACCGAGCTCCGGTCCCAAGTGGGCGAGCTCACCGCGTCGGAGTTCTCCGAGGTCATTCGCCGAATCGACGACCGGCTCGCGCAGCTCGCGGCCGAGCACACGAAGATCACGTCCGACCTGACGCGCGCGCGCGAGTTCCTGGGTGCCGGGACCTCGGCGGCGTCAGCGGCGCCACCCGCCCGCACGCCGACTCCCGCGCCCTCCGCGCCCAGGCCCACTCCCTCGGCGCCGAAGCCCACCCCGGCACCGGCTCCGCGGCTGGCCACTCCCTCCGCCGCGGCGCCGCGTCCGAGCTTCGACGAGCTGGCGTTCCTCAACTCGGTCGTCGGTCCCGAGGAAGCCGCGCGCGCGCGCCAGTCGCAGCATCCCTCCGGGTCGAACGGTCACGGCGGCGACAACGTCAAGATTCCCGAAGAGCCGGAGACCCTCGCCGAATCGCTGCTCGCGCGCGTGAATCGCCCGCGTACGAACGACATCGTGCGGCAGGAGCCCACCGACGCCTTGAGCGGCGCCAGAGGGAACGCATCCGAGACGCCGCTCGCGGGAAAGGTGACGGCAGGCGAGAGCCCGATCGTCCTGCGCCCCGATCAAGCGCAGGGCAAGACGCTCAAGTGCGCCGACTGCGGGTC
>DASURJ010000236.1:0-8073 GCA_036280115.1 Gemmatimonadaceae bacterium | reverse complement strand
CGCGGGCGTCTTCCAGCTCGTCAACCAGTCGCTCGAGGTCGAACGGGTCGTTCACCTTCTCGCAAAGCACGCCGCGGAGCTGCTCGGCGGTGACAGCGCTCGGCTCCTCATGCTGGAGCAGGACGACCTCGTCACGGCGTCGGCCATCGGCTCGTTAGGCACCACCGTCGGCAGCCGCGAACGGATCGGCGAATCCCTCGCTGGCCGGGCCGTCGAGACGCGCCGCGTCTCCCGCACCGAGGACCTGCCCGCGGCGGACGCCACTCACGCCCCACGAGGCGTCCACGCGATCGCCGCGCCACTACAGGTCGGCGACCGGCCCATCGGCGCCATCGTGGTCACGAGAGCCGCCGAGCGCCGGTTCACCGGTCACGACGAGCAGCTGCTCCTGTCCCTCGCGACGCACGGCGCGATCGCCGTCGAGAACGCGCGCCTCTACCGCGCGGCGGCACAGACCGCGGGACACACCGGCATCCTCGCGGCAACCGCCCGCACGCTCGCACATAACGCGACACCTGAATCCGTCTACGCCGGGATCGCGCGCGTCGTTACGGACTCGCTACGCGCGGACGGGTTCAGCATCCACGCGGTCGACGTCCCGCATCAGCACGCACAGCTCCTCCGCAGCCACGGGTTCGGCGCCGGGGCGACGAGTGACGACCCTCGCGCGTTCTGGGCCGCGCGCCAGGGAGACACCGCTCGGTCCGCGACGCCCGAGTTCATCTCGGACCTCCACCCCGCGCGCGAGACGCATACCCTCGAGTCGGCTGACGTTCGGTCTGTCGCCCTGTTGCCACTGTTGATCGAGGGCCGTGTGGGCGGCGTGCTCACGCTCCGCTATCGCCAACGTCGCCCGTTCGAGGAGCGCGAGCGCACACTGCTCAGCGACTTCTCCACGTACGTCTCCGTTGCCATCCGCAACGCATCGCTCGTCGGGGACCTCGAACGCCGCGCCGCTCGGCTCTCAGCCGTCGCGAAGGTGCAGCTCGCGATGTCACGAACCGAGCTCGCCGAGGTCTACACCGAGGTCTACCGCGCCGTCGCGTCGTCGGTGTCCGACGCGTCACGCTTCGCGCTGCTCCTCGCCGACCCGGCGGCGTCGACGTTCCGCCCCCAGCTCGTCGTCGTCGGAGGCGTCGTGACGCGCGCGGGTGCGCTGACCCCCGTCCCCTTCACCGAGTGTGCCGCGACCGCGGCGCTGCGCACAGGCGAGCCCGTCGCATCGAACGCCCCCGTGCGCGCGTGGGATGCACTCGTGCCCGGCGCCGCGCTGGCCGCGCCCCCCGCATCCGAGCTCGCCGCGCCGATCGTGCACGGGGGGCGTCCGCTCGGCGTCGTGATCGTCCAGTCCACCCACCGGGACGCGTTCAGCGCCGAAGACGTCGAGCTCATGTCGATCATCGCCCGACAGGCGGGCGCCGCGATCGACAACGCCCGCCTGTTCGAGGCCCAGCGCACGGAACGCGAGATGGCCGAGGCCGCGGTGCGCGCGATGCGCGCCGCCCACGAGCGCGAGCGAATGCTCGCTACCGCGCTCGCCACAATGGACCAACCGGTGTTCGTCCTCTCGCTCGACCGGCGAGTGCTCTACGCGAATGCCGCCGCGGTCCGCGAGTACGGCTACTCGCTCGAGGAGCTCACCTCGATGTCGATTGACGCGCTCGTCGCCTCCGCCGTCCCGATGCGCCCGGGCGACGAGATCCCCGGCTCGTCGCCGAACGTCGTGGTCGCGGAGCACGTCCACCGCCGCCGCGATGGCTCGCAGTTCCCTGCCGCCGTTGCGCTCGACTTCATCCGCCAGGACACCGGCGCCCCCATCGGACACGTGCTCAGCGTGCGGAACCTCACCGGCGAGCGCCGCATCGCCGAGCAGCTCCGCCAGAGCGAGAAGCTCGCCGCGTTAGGCGAGCTCGTGGCCGGCGTGGCCCACGAGCTCAACAACCCGCTCGCCGGCATCTCCGCATTCGCGCAACTGCTGCTCGAGGAACCGCTCGACGACGACCAGCGCGAATCGGCACGCCTCATCAAGCGCGAGGCGGACCGCGCCGTCGGCGTCATCCGCGACCTGCTCCTGTTCTCACGCAAGACCGGGCCGACGAACGCACCGGTCGACCTCAATGCGCTGATCGAGCTTACCCTGCGCCTCCGTGCCTACAGCCTCCGGTCGTCCGGCGTCGACGTCGAGACCCACCTCGACCGCGACCTGCCGGAGATCGCCGGCGACGACCAGAAGCTCCAGCAAGTCATCCTCAACCTCATCGTCAACGCCGAATACGCCATGCGACGGTCGACCACCCGTCGGCTCGTGATCCGCACAGCGCGCGAAGGGGATACCGCTGTCGCCGAGTTGTCGGACACCGGCACCGGCATGTCCGAGGACACACTCCAGCGCGTGTTCGAGCCCTTTTTCACCACGAAGCCGCCGGGCGAAGGGACCGGCCTGGGGTTAAGCGTCAGCTACGGTATCGTCGAGGCCCACGGCGGAACGATCAGCGTCGAGAGTGCCCCCGGCCGCGGTACCACGTTCCGCGTTATGCTCCCGGCGCGCAGTCAAGGCACGCCCGATCCCGAAGGCTCGGCATGACCGACGCGCGCGAGACCGGCGGACTGACGAACCGCGTGATCGGCGACGGCGGGCCGTGGCGCGTGCTCGTCGTCGACGATGAGGAAACGATTCGCCTCGCGCTCTCGAAATTCCTGCGGTCACGCGGCTACAACGTTCAGACCGCCGAATCGGGAGCTGCGGCGCTCGACCTGCTCCAGCGCGGCAAGTACGTCCTCATGCTGTGCGACGTCCGCATGCCCGGCGTGAGCGGCGTCGAGCTGGTACCGCGTGCGCTCGCCATCGATCCCGAGCTGGCCATCGTCATGCTCACCGCGGTGAACGACGCACCAACCGCAGCCGAAGTGCTCTCCGCCGGCGCGATGGACTACCTGATGAAGCCCATCGAGCTACCCGATTTGCAGCGCGCCATCGAGCGCGTCCTCCATCGGCGAGAGCTCGCCATCGAGCAGCGCAACGTCGAACGCCTGATCCGTGAAGAGGTGGCACTTCGCACGGCCGAGCTCGAACGTGAGAAGCTCGCCCTGCGCGCGCTGAGCATCGACATCGTCGAGGCGCTCATCAACGCCCTGGAAGCAAAGGACGTGTACCTGCGTGGCCACTCCCAACGGGTCTCACACCTCGCCGCCGCGGTCGCCCAGGATATGGGATTGGACGAGGACACCGTCGAGGAAATCCGCCTCGCGGGCCGACTGCACGACGTCGGCAAGATCGGCATTCGCGAGTCCGTCCTCAACAAGCCCGGCCCGCTTACGCCCGAAGAGTTCGAACACGTGCGCGGCCATGTGCGCATCGGCGTGGAGATCCTCACACCCCTCCGGCACCTCGGGCAGGCGGTTGCCTACGTGCTCGATCACCACGAGCACTGGGACGGCTCCGGCTACCCCCGCGGCCTGGCCGGTGAGAACATCACCCTCGGCGGGCGAATCCTCTGCGCCGCCGACGCGTTCGACGCGTTGACCTCGGCGCGCTCGTACCGCGGGGCACTCACGCCCGAAGCGACGATCGACTACCTCGCGGCACATAGCGGCGCGCTGCTCGACCCCGACGTTTTCGACGTGTTGGCTGCCGTCGTTCGGCGTGGGCGTGCGCTCGTCTTCATCGACGACGTCTGATCCCGCATCGCGTCAGGGTAGCACGTTCCTGACACGCCGGTCGTCCCCGCCCCCGCGCGTGCGGATAGATTGCCGGCGGATGTGACGTATTCCCATCGATTTCCGCCCCTAAGCCGTAATTAGCAGCATGTCTCGCCGCTGGTTGTTTCCCCTCTTCCTGAGTACCGCCCTGTCCGCCGCTGGCGCGCAGGTCCGGCCCGCCCCACCCCCGTCGGACACGCTCCGCCTCGGTATCGAGACCGCAGTTACCATGGCCATCCGTCAAAGCGACGAATCGCGGCTGGCGGCTGCCCAGCTCGACCTCACCGAAGCGCAAATCACAACCGCTCGTGCCGCGGGGCTGCCGCAGCTTCGCCTGAACGGTTCCTACACCCAGGTGATCGAGAACGCTCGCGCGAACATCGTCGGTTCCGTCTTCGGCCAGAGCTTCACGTACAACACCAACGTCAACGTCTCGCAGGCGCTCTTTCAGGGAGGCCGGATCTTCGCCGGGGCGCGGGCCGCCGCCAACGCGCGCCGCTCGGCGCGATTCAACCAGACCGAAGTCCGCGCTCGGCTCTCGGTCGACATTCAACGGGCGTACTTCCGCGCACAGCTCGCCGTCCGCCTCCTCGAGATCCAGCTGCGAAACCTCGCGCTCGCCGACGAGCGTCTCAAGCAGGTCGAACGCCTCCAGGCCGGTGGCCGAGCGTCACGCTACGAGGTGCTCCGCGCCCGCGTGGAGCGAACGAACCTCGAGCCCGGCGTCATCCAGGCGCGAAACGACCGCGACATCGCGCTCCTCGAAGTGAAGCGACTCCTCAACGTGCCCGTGGACCAGCCAATCGCCCTGACGAGCGCGCTCGACCCCGACGCGCTCCAGGCGTTCGTCACTGGTGTCTCGAACGACTCCACCCCCGACCCCGTCCGGGCGTCGGTACGGTCCGCCGAGTCGCTACTCGACGCGCGCAAGGAGGGCATCCGCGTCGCCCGCGCCGATCTGCTCCCCACCGTCTCGGCCTTCTTCCAGACCGGCTACCTGGCGCTCCCGTCGAACAACGGCGTTCCCACGGTCTGGGGTGAGGCGTCGTCCACGCTCTGCCCGCCCGGCTCACCCGCGACGCGGATATGCCAGAACAACGGGTGGTTTCCTGACCGGAACTTCGGCGTACAGATTCAGTGGCCACTGTTCGACGGATTGCGCGCCAAGGGCAATATCGACCTGGCTCAGGCTCAACGACGCGTTGCCGAGCTCGAGCTGGCTCAGGAACAGGAGCAGGTGGGGCTCGAGCGCGCGCAGGCGCGTGCCGAGTTCGCGCGTGCCCAGGCGGCGTACGACGCGCAGCGGGATAACGCGCGAGAGGCGGAAGAAGCGTACCGCCTCGCGGCGCTACGGTTCGAGCGTGGACTGGACACACAGCTCGATGCGGCTGCCGTCCAGCTCCAGTTGCTCGTCGCGCAAACCAACGAAGCTCAATCCATTTTCGACCTGTACATCGCGGCCGCCGAACTCGCCCGCGCGCGGGGATTGCCTATCCCGTTGCCACCGACTCGTCCTGCCGCTCCTTCCCGGTGATGTCCTTGGTTACTCCGTTCCTTCCGATCTTGGCTCTCGCGCGGTCCGTGGGGCTCGCACTCATCATCCTCGGGGTCGCGGGCTGCACTCGTGACGCTGACGACGGTGCGCCTGCGTCCGCCGCCGCCGCGACGACGAAGTCGGACGCGCAACCCTCTACCTCCCAACAAGGCGGTCGGTCCGGTGGCGACGCGGGTGGACGTCGCGTGGCGGCGATCGTCCTCGCCGCGACCGACGTCAAGACCGTCGAGCGCGGCACCATCGAAGCCGGCGTTCCGATCTCGGGTGACCTGAAGGCGATCGAGGAGTCCGCAGTCCGCGCGCGACTCGAGGGCGACCTGGTCGGGGTCTACGTCCGCGAGGGCGATCGCGTGCGGCAGGGTCAGCTCCTCGCGCGGTTCGAGGACAGCGAGCAGGAAAGCAACCGGATTTCGGCGGTCGCCGAACGCGAGGCGGCGCAAAGCGACCTCGAGACCGCGAAGTGGAACGCCGAGCAATCGGACGAGCTCTTCAAGGCGGGCGCGATCGCGGAACGCGATAACCGGGCAGCACAGCAGGCCTACGCCGCCGCACGGGCTCGACTCGCCGCAGCCGAAGCCCGCGTCCGAGCGACGTCGTCACTCGTGGCGGACACCCGGGCGCTCGCCCCCACCACCGGCGTCGTAGCGCAGCGACTCGTTGAGAACGGTGAGCACATCGCACGGGGTGCCCACATGTTCACGGTCGTTCGGTCGGACATTCTGGAGCTCGCGGCATCCGTCCCGGCCCGCCAGGCCAATGAGGTCCGCGTCGGCCAGATTGTTCACTTCGCAGCCGGCGGGCGGCAACTCGACGGCCGCGTCACGCGCGTCAGCCCGACCATCGACCCCACCAGCCGGTCGATCACCGTCTATATCCGCGTGCCGAACGCGTCGGGCGAGCTCAAGGGAAACTCGTTCGCCACGGGGCGCATCGTGTCCCGAACCGTGGACGGCGCCATCGTCATCCCCACGTCCGCAATCCGCCAGGCGCAGGGGAACGACCGGCCATTCGTTTACCGCCTCGGCGCCGAAGACGCGCTCGAGCGCGCGCCGGTGAACGTGGGCATCGTCGACGAAGCCGCCGCCGTCGCCGAGATCGTCGAAGGCCTCGCGCCCGGCGACCGCATCATCGTGGGTAACGTCGGCACCCTCGGCGCCGGCATGAAGGTGACGATCGCCGGCGGCGGGGAAAGCGGAACGCAGGGAACCGCCCCGCGGCGGCCTCCCGGACCCTAACGACCCACGGACCAGAGGCGGTCGGATTGAGCGCGCCGCTCGGTTCCTGCCACCAGCCCCCAGCGACCAGCTACCAGCAGCGTCTCAATGTTCCTATCAGATATCTCCATCCGCCGCCCCGTCTTCGCGACCATGATGATGGTCACGCTGGTCGTGCTCGGCATCGTCGCGTACCAGCGGCTGTCGCTCGACGAGTACCCGGATGTCACGTACCCGGTGATCATCGTCCAGACCAGCTATCCCGGGACGTCGCCCGAAGTGATGGAGCGCCAGGTCTCGCGCGTCATCGAGCAGGCGGTCAATACGGTCCAGGGTATCTACGAGGTCACCTCGACGTCGCTCGAGGGCACATCTATCGTCCGCCTGCAGTTCAACCTCGGCGCCGACGTGAAGGCCGCGCAGCAGGACGTCCAGGCCAAGGTGTCCAGCATCCGGCGCCGGCTCCCACAGGACATCGAAGAGCCCATCGTCAGGCAGTTCGACCCTAACGACCGACCGATCGTCACCGTCGCCGTCCAGAGCACCGAACGGCCATTGCGTGAGATCACGGATCTCGTCGACGAGACGATCGTTACCCGCTTGCAGGCCGTGTCGGGCGTGGGTGCCGTGAACCGCACCGGCGGGAGCGAGCGCGTCATCCGCGTGCAGCTCGAGCCCGCGGCGCTCAGCGCGTACCGCGTGAGCCCGCAGCAGGTCATGCAGGCGCTCCAGCGCGAGAACCAGGAAGTGCCGGCGGGCCGCATCGACCAGGGCGCTACCGAGCGCCTCGTTCGCGTCACCGGCCGCGTCGTCGAGCCGTCGCAGTTCGCGAACATCGTCGTTGCCGTCCGCAACAACGTCCCCATACGGATCTCGGACCTCGGCACGGTCATCGACGGCGAGGCCGACCGCCGCTCCGCCGCCGAGATCGACGGCAACCCCGCCGCATCCATCGACATCCTGAAGATCTCCGGGGCGAACACGGTGCAGGTAGCCGACTCCGTGAAAGCCGCCGTCGCCCAACTGTCGCGTCAACTCCCGAGCGACGTCACCCTCCGCGTGACCCGCGACGACTCCCGCCGCATCCGCGAGTCGCTGCTCGACGTGCAGGTGAGCCTCGTGCTCGGCGCGATCCTGACGATCGCGATCATCTACCTCTTCCTGAATTCCTGGCGATCGACGGTCATCACCGGGCTCGCCCTGCCGATCAGCATCATCTCGGCGTTCTTCATCATGTGGGTGATGGATTTCACCATCAACACGATGACGCTGCTCGCGCTCTCGCTCGCGATCGGCCTCCTCATCGACGACGCCATCGTCGTCCGTGAGAACATCGTTCGCCACATGGAGATGGGGAAAGACCACTACTCGGCCGCGCGCGACGGCACGTCCGAGATCGGCCTCGCCGTCTTCTCCACCACGCTCGCCGTCGTGGCGGTGTTCGTCCCCGTCGCGTTCATGGGCGGGATCATCGGCCGCTTCTTCTACCAGTTCGGCGTCACCGTCGCCTGGGCGGTGCTGGTCTCCCTGTTCGTGTCGTTCACGCTCACGCCGATGCTGAGCGCGTGGTGGGGGGTGAACCCGCACGTGCATGGAGCGGAGGCC
>DASURJ010000235.1:0-3625 GCA_036280115.1 Gemmatimonadaceae bacterium | reverse complement strand
AACCGCAGTAAGGTCCAGAAGATGGCTTCCAGCTCACCGCGGCGCCCGGCATCCGCGGCGAGGCTCCACGGTGCCGAGCGCGTGACGTACTCGTTCGCCGCGGCGAGCGTGTCCCAGATTGCGGCCACGGCGTCATGCGGCCGGAACGCGTCGAAGCCCGCGATGTACCGCTCCAGGTTCGCTGCCGCCCGCGCTTCGAGCTCGGATGCGATCTCCGCGCTCCGTCGCCCCGGCACCCGGCTGCCCTCACAATGTCGAGCGACCAGCGCAACCACACGACTCACGAGATTGCCAAGCGTGTTCGCCAGGTCCGCCGAGTACCGCGCGTCGAAGCGCGCCCAGCTGAAATCGCCGTCTCCGTCGAACGGAATCTCACGGAGCAGGAAGTAACGCAACGCGTCGGGGCCATAACGCTCGATGGCGTCTGGTAGTTCGACCCAGACACCCGCCGTCTTGCTGAGACGCGCTCCATCCACTGTCACGAACCCGTGCACCCACACACGCTCGGGCAGCGGGAGCCCAGCGGCGTGAAGCACCGCCGGCCAGAGCACGCAGTGAAAGCGCGTGATGTCCTTGCCGATGACGTGCACCTGCGCCGGCCACGTGATCTCGCTGCGGGTGTCCGGGAATCCTGTCGCTGTGAGGTAGCTCGGTAGCGCGTCGAACCAGACATAGATCGCCTGATGCCGTCCGTTCGCGTCGCCGAGCGGGAACGGGATTCCCCAGTCCAGCGACGCCCGTGTGATCGAGACATCCTCGAGTCCGCGTGCCACGAACGCCACGATCTCGTTGCGGCGAACCGCCGGTTGAACGAACCCAGGATGCGCGCCCAGGAACGCTGCGAGGAAATCCTGGAACGCGCTGAGGCGGAAGAACCAGTTCGATTCCGCGACACGCTCGACCTCGAGCGTCGGGTGCACCGGGCACTGGCCATTCACCAGGTCGTGTGTCGTCCGAAACGACTCGCACCCCACGCAGTACCACCCTTCGTATGCCCTCTCGTAGAACGCATTGGGGTGGCGTTCTCGGATTCGGTCGATCAGCGCGCGCACGCCCGCGGCATGCTGCGGGCTGGTGGTTCGAACGAACGTCTCGTACCGGATGCCCAACGTGTCCCATGCGCGGCGGAATGCTGCGCTGCTCTGGTCAGCTTGCTCTGCCGGCGTCCGGCCGGCGACCGCGGCGGCGCGGGCGACCTTGAGGCCGTGATCGTCGGTGCCGACGAGCAGCTGTGCGCGCTCGCCGCGCAGGCGGCGGTATCGGGCGATGGTATCGGCCCCGATCTTCTCGAACGCGTGTCCGAGGTGAGGCTCACCGTTCGCGTATTCGATGGCGGTCGTGATGTAGAAGGCGGTCATGGGCGTGCTCCCGGAGATGCGCGTGCTGGACGCGCGGTGCGCGGTGTGAGCGGGCGCACCGACTGCTCGGCGCGCACGCGTGGCGGAGGGACCGGACGCACGAACGGCCCGAGCTCACGGGAGCCCGGGCCGTTGCCAGGTTCACGCGAGTCGAGCCGGGCGCGTCAGGTCACGCGCATTCGATCCGCGGAGACGGCAGTCGGGAGCGAGACGCACGTTGCGAGGCCGCAACTCACGCACGCGCGGCCGCGGCTGGCTGCGAGCAGGCAGTCAGTACGGGCGCGAGAAACGCGGGGCGGAGTCGTCAGGCAGTGCGTCACAGGTTGGTGCGGTAGTCGGCCGGCGTTACGCCGTCCGGTAACGGAATGGTTAGGCGGAGCGGGTGCAGCTGTCAAGCCACGCGCCGAGTCCTTCAGTGTACGACCTCTAGCTCCCCCGTCTCGCGGTACGCGCGGGTGCGCGACGTGACGAGCAGCACGCCCGCCAACAGCACGTAGCCCGCCGCCCAGTGGTACGGGAACGCCGTCGGCACGCTCCACGGGAAGTACACGCCCCCCGACGGCAGCACCGAATGGATGAACCCGAACAACGACAACACCCCGCACGTCACGAGCACGAACGTCGCGCGGCCAATCTGCCGGTCGATCAGGAACGCGACAGCCGAGCCCCACAGGAGCGCCGTGAGGATGAACCCGTTCGCGAGCATGATCATTACCCCGCACGTGCGAATGAACGCGAGGTTCGCGAGACCCGTCGCCTGCGCCGTGGCGACCGGGTCGAGCGCCGACGTCATCAACGCCCCGCCGTGCACCTGCGAGAGGAAGATCACGACGAGCTGTGCGACCGACGGCAGCACCGCGAGCGTCACCGCTGCTGCATGGCGCCGAGGGGGCGCGAGGTAGCTCTGGCTCGTGATCTCGAGCCCGATGAACACGAGAATCGGTGCCAGCACCGCCCTCGGCAGCGCGTCCGCGACGAAGGCCAGGTACCCGAAGATCCCGCCGAGGCCAACGACGACTCCTGTGGCGAGCGTATAGGCGGCGCGACCGCCCATCGCCTTGTATGCCGGATGCCCGATGTACGGTGTCGTCTGGCTCACACCGCCGAACACCCCGGCGACGAGCGTCGCGACCGCTTCGACGAGCAGGATGTCGCGCGTCCTGTACTCGTCGCCGGCGACGCGCGCACTCTCGGTCACGTCGATCCCGCCAATCACGGTGAGAATCGCGAAAGGCAGGGCCAGCGGTATGTACTCGCGAAACACGATCGGCAACCCCTCGAGGAAGCCGACCGTCGGCATCGGGAACGCGAGCGGGAACTCGAGCGCGGGAAGCGCGACGGTGTGCACCGCGAGTCCGGCAACAGCCAGCCCGTAATAGACCAGCGCGCCGGCGGCCACGCTCACGAGCACTTCCGGCGCGCGGAACGGCAGGCGAATCCGCGCGACCAACGCGTACAGAATCAGGCCGAGTGACACGAGTCCCGCGATCGGCTCGCTGAACACTTCGCCAAGCTGGAGCGCGCAGAGCAGCGCGATGCCTACGCCACCGATCGACCCGAGCAGCCCGGCCTGGGGCACCCATCGCCGGATCCGATCGCCCACGAACGTCATCGCGAGCTTGAAGACGCCGATGACGACCATCGTCGCCATACCGACCTGCCAGGCGAGGATGGCTGCGTCCGCCTCTGGCATCCGGGCCTTGGCCGCAACGAACGCCGGGCCGAGCACCGCGAATGCGATCCCGATCGTGGACGGCGAGTCGAGGCCAAGTGGCATGGCAGTGACGTCGGACCGTCCGGTCCGCTTGGCGAGGCGAAATGCCAGCCAGGTGTACGCCAGGTCGCCGATCATGACGCCGAGCGCCGTGCCCGGGAACATCCGCGTGAACACGATGTCCGCCGGGAACCCGAACGCACCCACGAGGATCCCGGCGAGGATCGCGAGGTTGACGACGTTGTCGAGAATCAGCCCGAAGAACGCGTTGATGTCGCCCGGGGCGACCCAACGATACCTGCCTAACGAGCCCCCGGTCGGGGGAGCTGACACCGGCGGGGAAGGGTGCACGGGAAGGTCCTCGGACTGTGACCGGCGGCGGAGGCGTCCTCGACCGGGACACCACGGGGACGGCGTGGCGCGAAGCTAGGGGCGACGACCCGCTGGCGGAAGAACGCGCAACCGCACAGAATGCAGAGGAACGAACACAGACAGGTGCAACGGTGCTCCTCACACCACGTCGCCGGGTTGTCATCGCTGGCACGCTCGCCGC
>DASURJ010000234.1:0-2285 GCA_036280115.1 Gemmatimonadaceae bacterium | reverse complement strand
TCACCGTGGCGCGGCCGGGGTCGAGGGCATCGGTGCTGCAGGAGAGGGTGCCGGCGAACACGATGGCGCGGAGTGCATGCTGCCGCCATCGCCGGTGCAGGGCGAGCCGGAACGAGTTGCGCATGTGCGTGGTACTCCTGAAGCCTAACGCGGTGGCGACGAGACCCGTACCGGACGCGACCGGTGATTCCGGGTACCGTCGCCCAACTGACCTTCGACGTTGTATCCCCAGCAGTACGTCTCGCCGCCATTGGTCGCGGCGCAGGTATGCGCGCCGCTCGCCTGAACGACCGCGACCGGCGGGATGCCGGCCACGCGCACCGGCGTCGGCCGATCGGCGGTCGTCCCGTCACCCAGTTGACCGACGGTGTTGCGTCCCCAGCAGAAGAGCTGTCCCGCGGACGTGCGGCCGCAGGTATGGACCGCGCCGGCCGCCACGGTCGCGAAGCTCGCGTCGACGTCGACTCTCGTGGGGACGACTCGATCGCCCGGACCCGTGCCCAGCTGCCCGAAGTTGTTCCGCCCCCAGCAATAGATGTCCTGCGTCGTGGAGACCGCGCAGGTGTGTTGATTGCCGGCCGCGACGGCGACGAAGCGCGTGTCCGTGGCCACGCGCGCCGGCGACCGCCGGTCGTCGCGCGAGCCATCACCGAGCTGGCCAGCATTGTTCGAGCCCCAGCAATACAGCTCGCCGGCGGGGGTGATCCCGCAGGTGTGATTCCACCCGACGGTCACGGCGCCGAATGAGAGCCCGGACACGGTCACCGGTGTCGGACTCGTTAGGCCCGCACTGCCGCCGAGCTGCCCGTAGGCGTTGGAGCCCCAGCAGAGCGCGTCCCCCGAGCGGGACAGCGCACACGTGTGCGCGAAGCCGGCGCGCACCATCCGGAGCGAAGCACCGGTGCTCACGCGGACGGGCGTGTCGCGCTGGAGCGTGGTGGCGTCCCCGAGCTGGCCGCGCTCGTTGTTGCCCCAGCAGTAGGCGCCTCCCTCGCGGGTGACGCCGCAGGTGTGCGACGTGCCGCCGCTGATCTGTGCGAATGACAGCCCCCCAGCCACCACCGCAGCGCCCACATGATCCTCGCGAGTCCCGTCCCCGAGCTGGCCCTGATCGTTCGCGCCCCAGCACGAGGCGGTTCCCGAGTCGTTGAGCGCGCACGAGTGTCGCCCGCCGGCGGCGACCACGCCACGCTCAGCGGCGAGTGCCACCGCGCCTGACGCCGGTACGGAAGGACGGGGCGCGGCGAGCGCGCTCTCGGCCGGTAGCGTTGGGGTGACCGCCGGAGGGACTGGGGCGCTCGTGGACGAGCCGCCCCGTGGCGCGTCGACACCCGACGTGACGGGCGGTGCGGGGAGCGTCACGACGCTACGCTCGCCCGTCGGCGGGGCGGGAAGCGGCATCGCCGTGCCTGGCGCGGTGTCCACGCGCGCCCTCTCTGCGGGCGCCGAATCAGCCACGACGGAGTCCGACACCGCACCCGCGGATTCGGTGGGCGTGCCGGCCGGGACCGCGGGCGGTGGGGCAGGGAGCGCCGCGGCGTTAGGCGGCGGGCTGGCGACAGGGACCTCGACGCCGCCGTTGTCGGCGAACGCCGTCGTCTGTGCCGCCTCGGATACCGGCTGATCACGCCCGCGAATGACCTGCGTCGCGCCGGCGAGCATCGCGAGCACGAGCACCGTGACCGCGAAGACGGGGGCGACCGAGCGGCGGCGGTCCGGCTGGTCGAACGAGGGCGCGGACTCGTCGGCGGCGTCGGCTCCCTCATGGTCTACCGCGTCGTCGCCCACGAGGACCGGCGCGAGCGCGCCGGCAGCGCTGGCACTCGCGAGCTCGTTCTCGCGTCCTCGCGCGGACGGCGGAACGTCGTCGCGCCGGAATCGCATCGTCTCGAGCGCCGCCGAGACGACAGACTCACCGCGTTGCCGGGCCGCGGTGTACACCATCGCGCGACGGCGTTTGCGGCGCTCGGTCCGCCAGCGCGCCCAACCGCCGTGAGGCGCGATCGTGGACGCGTGGTCGAGGAAATGCCCCGCGCTCGACCAGCGGTCCGCCGGGTTCTTTCGTGTCGCGCCCTCGATGAGGTAGATCAGCCGATCGGGCGTGTCCGGGCGGAGCTCGTCGATCGCCGGCAGCTCCTCGCGCTTCTGCTTGAAGATGACGCTGTACAGCCCTTCGCCCTCCCATGGGCGTCGACCGGTGAGCATCTCCCAGCCAACGAGGCCGAGGCTGTACAGGTCGCTGCGCCCGTCCAGGTGCGTTCCGTCGATCTGCTCGGGCGACATGT
>DASURJ010000233.1:0-2051 GCA_036280115.1 Gemmatimonadaceae bacterium | reverse complement strand
CGGAGAACACCTCGCGCGCCTCGGGTGCGGCGTGGCGGGCCGGTCGGAACGGCGATGACGCGGATGACGCGGACACGGCCGGATGAGGGACGCGTCTCGCGCCGGGTTCGGCATCCAGAACGGAGGGGTGAAACGGATGAGGGGGATGAGGGGATGAGCGACATCATCCGACGTAGGTCGAGGCTCCGCTCGCCGGAACGTGACTGAAGGGGGAACGGCTCCCCGGGATGTCACTCACCCTGAGAGCAGTTCCCCCTCGCTTCACGGCTGCGGAGAGAGGGCGCGTCCCGGGCGGGGAGCGATCCCCCTCATCTTCTCATCCGCTCATCCGTCCGCCCCCCTCCGTTCTGGATGCCGAAGCGGCGCGGCCTCGCGCGACGCGGCGTCGGTGCAGAGCCGTCATCCGGCCGTTTCGGCCGCTTCCGCGTCATCGCCGTTCCGACCGGCGCGCGCGCGCCGTGCCGTACGCCGAGGTGGTCCTCGCTGATAGCTGGGAGCTGATAGCTGATAGCTTATCCAACCCTGAACAGCTCCAGACTACGCTCGTACCGCTCGCCCAACACGCGACGCATCGGCTGGTGCTCGGGACGATCCAGCTCCGGGTCCTCGGCCAGCACCACCGACGCCGCCGCGTGCGCGGCCTCGCTCAGGTGCTCGTCGCGCAGGGGATCCGCCACACGGAACGTCGCCACGCCGCTTTGCCGCTCGCCGAACAGGTCGCCCATGCCACGCAGGCGCAGGTCGGCGCGCGCGATCTCGAAGCCGTCCTCGGTTCCCACGAACACCGACAACCGCTCCGCCGCGTCGGGGCTGACATCGCCTAACAGGATACAGTACGATGCCTCGCCGCCTCTTCCCACGCGACCGCGAAGCTGGTGGAGCTGCGAGAGCCCGAAGCGCTCCGGATGCTCGACGAGCATGACCGTGGCGTTCGATACGTCGATGCCGACCTCGATCACCGTCGTCGCGACGAGCACGTCGATCTCGCCGTCGCGAAAGCGCCGCATGATCGCGTCGCGCTCCTCGGCGGGAATGCGGCCGTGCAGGAGCGCGACGCGCCTCGACGCGAACACGCCCCCGGCCAGCTCGGCGTACATCGTCGTCGCGGCCTTCATGTCCGTCTTCTCCGATTCGTCGATGACCGGGTAGACGACGTACGCCTGGCGACCCTTCTCGATCTCGCGGTCGATGAACTGGAGCACCCGCACGCGAGCCGCCTCGGGACGGAGCGCCGTCGTGACGGGAAGTCGTCCCGGCGGGCGCTCGTCCAGCACGCTCACGTCGAGATCACCGTACAGTGTGAGTGCGAGCGATCGGGGAATCGGCGTCGCGCTCAGGAGCAGGATGTCGGGACGATCGCCCTTTGCGCCGAGCGCCTTCCGCTGCTCGACGCCAAACCGATGCTGCTCGTCCACGATCACCAACCCGAGCCGGCTGAACGTCGTTCGCTCCTGGACGAGCGCGTGCGTCCCGATGACGAGCATCGGCTCGCCCGAACGCAAGCGGGCATCGGCCGCACGCCGCTCCCGCGCGCCCATGCTTCCAGTCACGAGGACCGGCGTGACGCCTAACGGCGCGAGCAGCCGCGTGACTGTCGCGGCGTGCTGCTCCGCCAGCAACTCCGTGGGCGCCATGAGTGCCGCCTGATAGCCGTTCTCGATAGCCAGCAGCGATGCGAACAGCGCCACGATCGTTTTCCCGCTGCCCACATCCCCTTGCAGCAGGCGGTGCATCCGGTGCGGGCTCACCATGTCCATCACGATCTCGCGTACCGCCCGCGTCTGGGCCCCGGTGAGCGGGAATGGCAGCGACTGCTTGAGCCGCGACGTGAGGTCGCGCCGGTTCTCGAAGGCAATGCCTTCCCGCTTCTCGCGCGCGAGCACGTGCGCGCGGCGCCGCAGCAGGTGGACGAAAAACAACTCCTCGAACGCGAGCCGAGCACGACCTTCCATTGCCTCGGCGAGCGTGCGCGGGCGATGCACCATACGCAGCGCATCCGCGAGCGCCGGAACACGCGCCACATCGAGCACCGACGGCGGCAGATACTCCTC
>DASURJ010000232.1:0-10196 GCA_036280115.1 Gemmatimonadaceae bacterium | reverse complement strand
GAGGTCGACGTCCGCGGTCGCGACCGTCAGGACTCCCCCGTTAGGCATCGCGTCGCGTGCGTTGACCACGAGGTTCACGAGCACCTGTTCCATCTGCCCGCGGTCGGCCGTGACCCGCGAGACCGCGGGCGCCAGCTCGGTGACGAACATGATGTCCTCGCCGATGACGCGACGCAGCATGCGCTCGGCTTCGGCGACGACGTCGTTGAGGTCGAGCACCGCCGGGCTGAGGACCTGTTTCCGGCTGAACGCCAGCAGCTGCCGAGTGAGCAGCGCCGCGCGCGACGCCGCAGTCGCCACCTGCTCGAGGTCGGCGCGGAGTGGAACACCCGGCGGCAGCTGATGCAGCGCCAGCTCGATGTTGCCCTTGATGATGGTGAGCAGGTTGTTGAAGTCGTGCGCGATCCCGCCGGCGAGCTGCCCCACCGCCTCGATCTTCTGGGATTGTCTCAGTTGATCCTCGAGGTGGCGCTGTTCCGTCACATCGATCGCGAGCACGAGTCGCGCGGCTCGACCGCCGAACACGAAATCGCGTGAGACGACGTCGGCGAGAAGGATGGAGCCGTCCTTGCGCTGATGCCGATACGGCCCGGCGCGCTTCGCGCGCACCTCGGGCGGAGCGGCCGCACGCTCGCGCGCGAGGGCGGCATCCTCGGCAGGGCGGATGTCGATGATCGTCATGCCCCGGAATTCCTCGAGGGAGTACCCGTATTGCCGTACCGCGGCCGCGTTCACCGCGAGGAACCTGAGCGTCTCGGCATCGATGACGAGCAGGGGGATCGGGTTCTCCTCGAACAGGAGTCGGTGGCGCTCCTCGCTCTCGCGCACGGCCGCGTCGGCGCGCGCCTCCGCGTTCTTTCGCTCCGTGATGTCGATGTGGACGCCCGTCATCCGGTGCGGGGTTCCGTCAGCGTTGCGCTCGACGACCTTGCCACGCCCCAGGATCCAGAGCCATCCGCCCTGCTTCGTGCGAAAGCGGTACTCCGCCTCGTAGGCCGGTGTCAGTCCGGCAACGTGGTCATCGATGCCGCGCTGGACGGCCGGCATGTCCTCAGGGTGGACGCGCTTATCCCACGTCCCGCCGGCACGCGGTTCCATCTCGCCCGGTTCGTAGCCCAGCATGCGCTCAGCGCCCGGGCTGAAGTAGACGTCGCCGGTTTCGATGTTCCAGTCCCACAGCCCTTCGCTCGCGCCCTCGAGTGCCAGGCGGAGTCGCTTTTCGCTTTCGCGGAGCGCTTCATCGGCGCGCTTGCGCTCCGAGATGTCGCGGTGGACGCCCACGAGCCCGATGACGCGTCCCGAATCATCGCGGCTCGTGACGGTGATGGTGTGGAGCGTACCGCGCTGGCCGTCGCGGCGGGTGAACGGCAGCTCGCCTTCCCAGCGGCCGTCGCGCACCGTGATGTCTCGAACCTCGGCATCGGCGGCCGGTTCGATGATGCCCAAGTCGCGGTCCGCCGGATTGCGGCCGAGCATTTCAGCGCGCGTGTAGCCGAACAGCCGCTCGGCGCCCAGGTTCCAGTCGATGACGCGCGCCTGGGCGTCGGTTACGACGACCGCGTCCTGGATGGTCGCGAAGATGAGCGCGAACCGCCGGACGTCATCGAAACTGGAATCGTCGCCGGTAATGGGTGTCAGCGTGCCGCCGACACCAACCATCTGTTTATCGCGAATGACCACAGTGAGACAATGGCGGAAACGGACAGCGCGCCAATGTAACGCCGCTCGGAGGCAATCGCGACTCTGTTCTGCGAAGGGCGAAGGGCGAAGGGCGAAGGGCGAAGGGCGAAGGGCGAAGGGCGAAGTGCGAACGGCGAAGTGCGAACGGCGAAGTGCGGACGGCGAGGCGCGAACGGCGAAGTGCGAACGGCGAAGAGCGAACGGCGAAGAGCGAACGGCGAAGAGCGAATATTTCTCGCTGCGCTCGAGGAATGACGCTACCTAACGACGCCGAGTACCGCCGTCGCCGTCTCGTGCACCGGGCACTCGATTCCGGCTTCAGCCGCGAACCGGGCCACGGCACCGCTCAGCGTGTCGAGCTCCGTCGCCCCGCCGCTCTCGACGTCGAGCAGGAAGCTCGGCTTCATCGCCGGAGGTAGCGTGCCGATGTACGCAGTCGTGCGCTCGGCTTCGTCGGCGGGGAGCGCTATGCCGCGCGCTCGGGCAACGGTAACGACTTCGCTGACCGCGCGCTCGATGAGCCGACGCCCACCGGGCGCATCGCGCACCGGCCCGATCGGAGCACGGGCCATGCCGCAGACCGCCGCTACGGCGGTGATGAAGACGAACTTCTGCCAGAGCTCCACATCGATCGCGGCCGTCGCGCGCGCATCGATGCCCGCGCTGCGGAACGCGTCCGCGATCGCGCTCGCACGATCGCTCAGCCCACCTCCGAGCTCGCCCACGACCATGCTCTGAAAGTCGCTGCGCCGCTCGACGACTCCCGGTGCGGTCCGCGCCGCGCTGATGCGGGCGATTCCGCCGAGCACGTTCGCGCGCGGAACGCCCCCGGTCACGAGCTCGTCGGCCGCAGTGACGCCGTTCAACAGTGGCAGCACGAGAGCGCCACGCTCAGCCGCATCGCGGGCGGCGGGCACGACGTCCGCGAGCGCGTAGCTCTTCACCGCGACGACCGCGACGTCAGCCGCTGATAATCCGTCGACGCGATCGGAGGCCACGAGCCGAATGCTCCGGGTTCCTTCGGGCGTGCGGATGGTGAGCCCGTTGCGGCGAATGGCGTCGAGGTGCGCGCCGCGCGCGAAGATGGCCACGTCGTGCCCGGCCTCGGCGAGCGCGCCGCCAAAGCAGCCGCCCACGCCGCCGGCGCCTATGATGGTGAATCGCAATTGTCGGGAGTCCGTAAATGGGGCTGGGGGGCTGGGGGCTGGTCGCAGGAGCCGGTGCCAGTAGCTGATAGCTGAGAGCTGATAGCTGTTAGCTGCTTTTATTCAACAACTCCTGCACTTCCTCGTCCGTCGTCTGCGAGAAATCCTCGTACCAGAGGCCGACCGCGTAGAAGGGCGACGGAGTCTCGGCACAGACGATGTCGTCCACCACGTCGCGAAACTCATCGCACGTCTCCGCCGCGGCGACAGGGACGGCAATGATAATGTGCGCCGGGTTCTCCTGGCGGAGTGCGAGGACGGCCGCGTGCATCGTGGAGCCCGTCGCCAGGCCGTCGTCCACGAGGATGACGGTGCGGCCCGCGATCGTGGGGGTCGGCCGGTCGCGCCGGTACTGGCGTTCGCGGCGCTCGAGCTCCTGCTCTTCGGCCGCCGACACGGCGGCGATCTCCGCGTCGGTGACACCGAACTCGCGAACGACATCCTCGTTGATGAGGCGGATCCCGCCGCTCGCGATCGCGCCCATCGCGAACTCCTCGTGCCCCGGAAGGCCCAGCTTGCGGACGAGGAACACGTCGAGCGGCGCGCCGAGGGCGCGGGCGACCTCGTAGGCGACGGGGACGCCACCGCGAGGCAGGGCGAGCACGAGCAGGTCGGGACGCCCGGCGTACGGCGCGAGGTCGGCGGCAAGAGCGCGGCCGGCGTCGGCGCGGTCATGAAACCGTGGACGATTTTCCGATTCGATTCGCATGGCGAGACGATCGACGATCCGCTAGTCGGGAAATGTGTGTCGCGACACGATCGCCGGTGCCAATGGCACCATGCACCGTGCCGGTTCGGCCTTCGGTGTCGGCGGCCTCGCCGGCAAAGAACACCGTGTCCGCGATCGGGCGGCCCAGGCGACTGGCAGCGCGGTCGCCGTTCACGAGCGCGTAACTGTACGCGCCTAACGTGAACGGATCGCCGATCCAGTCGTGATGCCAGCAGTGGACGAAGAGAGACGCGATGCGCGCGCGAGGGATGCCGAACTGACGCGCGAGGGCGCGGACGGCTCTGTCCTCCAGGTCGCCGCGCGCGAGCGCGCCGAGACGGCTCGCCAGCGGGCCGCCAGCCCACCCGATGAGGAGTGGCGCCCGCACCGGCGAGGCCGTCCACCAGACGGGGATGTCGGCGTCCGTGGAGTGCAGAAACGACAGCTCCGCGAGCGAGCGCAGCCCGGCCTTTCGGCGAACCGAGCGTGACGCCCAGAACGGCTCCGCGAACGCGAGCGCGACGCGCATCACGGCCCCCATCGCGAGCTGGCCTGCCGCGCGCCGCGCCTGGCTGACGTCCGGGGTGAACGCGATCGCACTTTCGCCGTCGGTCTGTTGAAGCACGCCGAGTGGCACCGTCACGATCACGGCGCGCGCGCTGACGCTGCCGGACCGGCGAGCCGGCCGCGGCGAGCCGGCGAGTGACGCGGTCGGTCGGTAGCGGACTTCCACCTGCCCCGGTTCCCAGGCGATCTCGTGCACCGCGCACGAGAGTCGAATGCGGTCGCGCACGCGGACCGCGAGCGCTTCGGGAATGCGATCGTACCCATCGAGCACACGGGCCTGGCGCTGTTCCTCACGCTGCTCGGGGACGCCGCCGTTCGCGATCGACCGCTCACTCAGGAGCGTGGCGTCCGCGGCGTGAAATCCCTGGACGAACTCGAGCGCCAGCCGCCTGTTGTGTGCCTCCGCGCGCCCGCCCGGCTTCGTGGCCAGGAAGTCCGCGAACGAGCGGTCAGGCGTCCGTCGCGCGTCCAGGTAGCGCATAACGCGGTTCAGTCGGCTCCAGAAGTCGTCGTCGTCCATGGGCGAGAGCGCGCCCCGGCGCGCGCGCCAGCGCTCGCCATGGATGTCGCATACGGCGAGCCGTTCGCGGCGAGCGATCTCGGTAACCTCGTCCGCGGAGCCGTGAATGAACTCGGCGCCAAGCTCGACCGGCACGGGCAGTCGTTGATCCCGGACCGTGAGGATCCGCCCCCCGATGCGATCGCGTGCCTCCAGCACGATGACGCTCACGCCCTCCTCGGTGAGTCGTCTCGCCGCGGCGAGGCCGGCGACGCCTGCACCGACCACGACAATGTCGCACCGCTCGCCGGCTGGCGTCACGTCACTGGGAGCCGCTGTCATCTGCGACGTACTCCAATCACGATGGCGGGCGCGATGACGCGCGCGGCTCGAGGAGCGCGGCCGAGACGGCGGGCGCGTCGGGGAACCGCGTCCCGAGCGTCGCGAGCGTCTCGTGCATACGGCGGCGAGCGTCGAGGTACGTCCGCGCCCCCGCCCGCATGGAGCCGAGGATCAAGGGAAAGTCGCGCTCGTCCACGCAGTCGATCGTCCGCTCGCGCGTGCAGCTCGCCTCGCGCTCGCCGAGCACGCGCATCGCGACGACGAGCGAATCGAGCCCCTCGAGCATCTGGCGATGCAGCAGCGCGACGGTATCGGGTCGCATGATGCCGCCGAATTGCGTCGCGAGGCGCTCGAGCTCCCGCGCGGCCTCTGCGCTGTACCGAACGGAGGCGGTCGAGTCGAGCGTGAGATACGAGAGCACGGTCGCGAGCGCGCTGTCGCCGACGGCGGCCGTGCGATCGGCGTAACCCTGATAGCTGCCCTCGGAGCGACGACACCCCGCGGCGGCGAGCACGGCGACGACGATGAGCGTGGTGGCGCGAACGGTAGGTGTGGTCAGGACGGCGCGTACCCTCGGTGAAGGACGTTGCAGGAGTGACGATCAGGAATATGCGAATCGGCGATGCTCGCGGCGAGGGAACCCGGGCCGAGCGGGCGGTTCGGCCCGGCCCTTGCGCCGAGGGACGGTCCGCGGCGAACGTCTCGCCGCATTCGTTAGGCAGTGGCAGCGAGGTGATGCGTGACGGAGATCGACACCGAATACGCCGACCGGCACCGTCGCGGGCGACAGCGTTCCCGGACGAAGGCCGTGACTCACAGTGTAGACGGAATCGGCCGGACACACGGCCCGAATCGTCACCAGAGAAGGAGGCAGAATGGCGAACGAGGGGATCAACCGCGTCGCTCCGCTGAGCGAGCTCGATGACTATAAGGTTGCAGATGGCGACCCCGACATTCGAGGGTGGAGTGTGACGACAGAGCGCGGAGACAGGGTCGGTGAGGTCGACGACCTGATCGTCGATACAGGGGCGATGAAGGTACGCTACATCGCGGTGGATCTCGACGAGCGCCTGGCCGGATCGGATCGCAAGGTTCTCGTGCCCATTGGGGCGGCACAACTCGACGATGAACAGGATCGCGTACTCGTCGTGGGGATCTCGCCGGACCAGTTCGCGACGCTCCCCGAGTACCGGCGCGAGGCGTTCGACCGCGAGTACGAGACGGCACTGCTAGGAGGTCACGGTCGAGCGTCACGCAGTCGAAGGGCAGCACACCGGCGACGTCGAGATTGGTGACGACGAGATCCGCGTTCCCGTGGTCGAGGAAGAGGTCATCGTCGAGAAACGGCCGGTCGTGAAAGAGGAGATCGTGGTGAGGAAGCAGGCGGTCGCCGATGAGCGCACCGTCGAGGCCGACGTGATGCGGGAACGGATCGACGTGGATGATTCCAGCTTGCGCCGCGATCGCGCCGATCGTGGTGTGCGCGGCGACACCACGACCGAACACGATAGCGGGCCCGGGCGCGAAGCGCGGTAGCCCCGACCAGTCGACGACAGGAGACGGAGGCGTAATGGCAAAGCAGAGAAAGAATCCGGGGCCGGGACTCACCGACGCGACAGACAGCGGGCGTGAGGTGGCCGGCGGGGCCGTCGGTGGTGTCGGCGGCGCTGTCGGCGGCGGCGCTCTTGGCGCCATCGCCGGGCCGGTTGGAGCGATCATCGGCGCGGTCGCCGGTGCGGCCGGCGGCTGGTGGGCGGGAAAGGAGGTGGCGGCGAGCTCGTTCGACTTCTCGGACGCCGACGACCGCTATTACCGCTCGGCGTTCGAGCGCATGGGCGACCCCAGTGGCAGCGTCCGATCGTACGACGACGCGCGACCGCTCTACGAGTTCGGTATCATCGCGAGGCAAAACCCCGACTACCGCGAGCGCTCGTTCGAGGAGATCGAGCCGGACCTGCGGCGCGGGTGGTCGCCGGAACTGAGCCGCCGGTATGGTGACTGGTCGACGGTGCGCGGCTACGTGAGCGAAGGCTACGGCCGCGAGCGCGACGAAGAGGTCGTGGTCGAGAAGCGGCCGGTGGTGAAGGAAGAGGTCGTGCTGCGCACGCGCGCTGTCGAGGACACGGAGGACGTGGAAGCGGACCTCCGTCGTGAGCGTGTGGACGTGGACGACCGCAGCGGCACGCGCCGGGAGGACCGGCCGGAGACGCGTTAGGCAGCGAGCGCGGGCCGTCGATCGGTCGCGGCCCGCTGCGAGGCCCGCCCACACGACCTCGGTCATGTGGGCGGGCCTCGTGCGCGCGCGCGGTCCGTCGAGTATCCTACCAGGGTCCGTCGATCGCCGGTTTCGCACTCCTCACGTCATGGCCATGCGCTGCCTCACCGCTCTCGCCCTCATGACCGCCGTCGCGCCAACGTTCGCGCCCCTTGATGCCCAATCCGACCCCCACCTCGCCAAAGCGCGCCGGGTATTGAGCTCGACGCCCCTCGTTGACGGGCACAACGACCTCCCCTGGGCCATTCGCCTCGCGACCGACGCCCCACACGACGTCGAAGCCTATGACCTGCGCAAGAAAACCCGCGGCCACACCGACCTGGCCCGACTGAAGCAGGGAATGGTGGGCGGCCAGTTCTGGTCGGTCTACATCCCGGGCGAGATCCGCGACTCCGGCTATGCGCGCGTGCAACTCGAGCAGATCGACATCGCTCGGCGCGTGATCGCCAAGTACCCCGAGCGCTTCCAGTGGGCCCTGACCGCGGACGCGGTCCGCTCGTCGTTCCGCGGCGGCAAGATCGGCTCGCTCCTCGGGCTCGAGGGCGGACACGCCATCGAGAACTCGCTGGGCGCGCTGCGCGCCTATTACGATCTCGGCGGGCGGTACATGACGCTCACCCACAACGTCACGCTCGATTGGGCCGATGCGGCGATGGATTCGGCGCGGCACGGTGGGCTGACGAACTTCGGGAGGGAAGTCGTCCGCGAGATGAACCGCCTCGGAATGCTCGTGGACCTGTCGCACACCTCGCCGGGCACGATGAGCGACGCGCTCGACGTCACCGAAGCACCGGTCATCTTCTCGCACTCCTCGGCGCGCGCGATCGTGGACCATCCGCGCAACGTGCCCGACTCCATCCTCGCGAGGCTGCCGAAGAACGGTGGCGTCGTGATGGTCACGTTCGTGACGTCGTTCGTGTCGCCGGCGGCGAAGGCGTGGAGCGACCAACGCGCGCAGGCCGACGCGGAGGCACGACGTCGGTTCGGCAGCGACACGGCAGCGCTGCGCCAGGCACAACAGGAGTGGCTCCGCGCCAACCCGCAGCCGAAGGTGATGCTGACCGAAGTGGCCGATCACATCGACCACGTGAAGAAGGTGGCGGGGGTCGATCACGTCGGTATCGGCAGCGATTTCGACGGCATCGACGACGTGATCGTGGGGCTCGAGGATGTGTCGACGTACCCGGCGTTGTTCGCCGAGCTCTCGCGACGCGGGTGGAGCGAGGCGGACCTCAAGAAGCTCGCGGGCGAAAACGTCCTGCGCGCCCTCAAGCAGGCCGAGACGGTCGCGGCTCGACTGAAACGGGAGCGACCGCCGTCCACCAAGACCATCCAGGAGTTGGACGGAAAGGTCACGCAATAGCGTAGGACCGCGCGCCGTGGGTGACGCGCGTTGCGGGTTCGGTGTGGCGCGCGTCACCATCGTGGGGGCCGTGTCCGGCGTGTGACGGCAACGCCGGTGCGGTAGAGTCGTCTAGCCGTTAGGATGGACCGACGCCCGCTCGACGCGTTTTGAACTCGGCTGCCGTTCGTCGTGATTGCCTCATCTCGTTCCCTGGTCATCTTCGCGAACGCCCCCGAAAAGGGGGTGAAATCGCGCATTGCCGCCGATCTCGGCGCTGACGTCGCGCTGACCGCGTACCGCACGCTCGCGGAGCACGCCGTCGCCGCGGCGTCGCACGTGGAGTGGTGTCGCAAGACCATCGCGTACGCGCCTAACGGGACGGGCGACACGATGCGCGAATGGTTCGGGGACCTGTTCGACTACCGCGCGCAGGGCGACGGCGATCTCGGGCGGCGCATGCTGGCGGCGCTCGAGCGGGCGTTCTCGGACGGGGCCGACCGGGTGATCCTAATTGGCGTCGACTGCCCGGGCGTGACCGAGTCGGTGATCGATGACGCGTTCACGCGCCTCGACCAGGCCGACGTCGTGATCGGCCCGTCGTTCGACGGCGGATATTACCTCATCGGCATGAAGAAGCCGCAGAAGGTGCTCTTCACCGACATCCCGTTCGGCACGGGGGACACGCTCCAGAAGACGCTCTCCGCGGCGCGCCGGGCGGGAGTCCGGGTGTCGCTTCTGGAGTGGAAGCGCGACGTGAACACGGGCGACGCATGGAAGGGGGTCGCGAAACACCTCACCGCGACTCGGCCTGTCTTCAAGGCGGCGTTCCCGTTCTGAGCGACCGAGCGTCAGCGCGCGAGTCGGCATCGCGACGTCCGAGCACCATCGCGCGCTCCGAGCATCGCGACCGGTCCCGGAACGGCAGGAGAGGGATGGACAGGATTAACAGGATGGGCAGGATGGCTCCTCGCGAGTGAGAGGGCCTCGCTCAGGGCCGGAATGGAAAGGGGGAACAGCTCCCGCGGACGGTGGTGTCCCGAATTCGGGTTGTCAGCGAATGGGGACGACTCGTGCGCGCGCGATCGTCGGCTGCGCTGCGCTTTCACGAACCGCGGCCGCGAGGTGTTGGCACGCCGAGAAAATCGCGGCGCGGTCGACGTGCGCGTAACCGAGCACGAGCCCTGGACGCCCCGCGCCTCGGCCGATCGCGAACGCCGATAGGGGAATCGCATCGACGTTCCGCGCCGCAGCGCGACGCGAGACATCGCGGTCGTCGAGCTCCGCGGGGAGCCACCCCACGAGATGCATCCCCGAACCCGCGGGCGACGCCTCGACCAGCCCATCGCACTCGGCGTGCAGCGCGTCGATGAGGTCCTGCTGGCGTTCCGCGTAGACGTTCCGCATCCGCCGGACATGGCGCTCGAAATGCCCCTCGGCAATGAAGTCGGCGAGGACCATCTGCTCGAGCGTCGGCTGCTGCGTGCCGGCGAACTGCCGCGCGGCGGCGATCGCGGCGACCAGCGACGGTGGCGCGATCACGAACCCAACGCGGAGCGCCGGGAACATCACCTTGC
>DASURJ010000231.1:0-3135 GCA_036280115.1 Gemmatimonadaceae bacterium | reverse complement strand
TCGTTCGAGCCCGTGCTCGATTACGTGGTCGTGAAGGTCCCCCGCTTCGCGTTCGAGAAGTTCCCCAAGGCGAACCCGCAGCTCACCACGCAGATGAAGTCGGTGGGCGAGGCGATGGCGATCGGCCGCACCTTCAAGGAGGCGTTCCAGAAGGGACTGCGCGCCCTGGAGGTCGGACGCCCCGGATGGACCGTCGGGTCGCGTCCGCAGGACGACCGGCTGCCCGACGACACGATCGAGACCCTCCGCGGCGCGCTGCGCCAGCCGACGCCCGAGCGCATCTTCCAGGTGAAGCGCGCGCTCCTGCGCGGCATGTCGGTCCACGACCTGTACGAACACACGGCGATCGACCCGTGGTTTCTCGCGCAGATGCAGGATCTGATCGACGCCGAACGGGTGTACGCGGGCCTGACCGAGCCGACGGCCGACGACCTGCGCGCCATGAAGCGCATGGGGTTCTCCGACCGGCAGCTCGCGGAGTTGCGCGGCGAGACCGAGGACACGGTGCGGCACCGGCGATGGGCCTTCGGCGTCCGGCCCGCGTACAAGATGGTGGATACCTGTGCCGGCGAATTCCCGTCGGCCACGCCGTACCTGTACGGCAGCTACGACGAGGAGAGCGAGGCGCCGCGCAGCGGACGCCGCTCCGTGGTGATCCTCGGCAGCGGTCCGAATCGCATCGGTCAGGGGGTCGAGTTCGACTACTGCTGCGTGCGCGCGGTCATGGCGCTGCGGCAGCAGGGATACGAGACGATCATGATCAACTCGAATCCCGAGACGGTCTCCACCGACTTCGATACGTCGGACAAGCTGTACTTCGAGCCGCTGACGCTCGAGGACGTGCTCGAGATCGTCGAGCGCGAGCAGCCGGAAGGTGTCATCGTGCAGCTCGGCGGACAGACCCCCCTCAAGCTCACGCGGCCGCTCGAGGCGGCGGGCGTGAAGATCCTCGGTACGTCACCCGACGCGATCGACATCGCCGAGGATCGCCGTCGGTTCGAGCGGATCGCGCGGGAGATCGGCCTCAATCAGCCCCCCAACGGCACCGCGACGAGCGTCGAGGAGGCGCTCGAGGCAGCGGAACGGATCGGTTACCCCGTTCTCGTGCGTCCGTCGTACGTCCTTGGCGGACGCGCGATGCAGATCGTGTACGACGCGCACTCGCTGCAGGACTACTTCGCCACCGCGGCACGCGTCTCGGAGGAGCGTCCGGTTCTGATCGACCGCTTCCTCGAGGACGCGTTCGAGTGCGACGTGGATGCCATCGCCGATCAGACCGGACGCGTGGTCATCGGCGGGATCATGCAGCACATCGAGGATGCGGGCATCCATTCCGGGGATTCGGCGTGCGTGCTCCCCCCGTACCTCGTGGGTGAACGGGACATGCAGACGATGCGCGAGCAGACGGTGGCGCTGGCCAAGGCGCTCGGCGTCGTCGGCCTCATCAACGTGCAGTACGCGATCAAGGATCGCGTGGTGTACGTGCTCGAGGTGAATCCGCGGGCGAGCCGCGCGATCCCGTTCGTCTCGAAGGCGATCGGCGTGCCCCTGGCGTCGCTCGCGGCGCGGGTGATGGTGGGCGAGACGCTCGAGGAGATCGGGTTCGTCGAAGAGGTGATGCCGCCGTACGTCTCCGTGAAGGAGGCGGTGTTCCCGTTCAACAAGTTCGCCGGCACGGATCCCATCCTCGGCCCCGAGATGCGGTCCACGGGCGAGGTCATGGGAATTTCCGATTCCTTCGGTGCCAGCTTCGCCAAGTCGCAGCTCGCCGCCCAGAACGGGCTGCCGCTGAGCGGCGCCGTGCTGATCACCGTCAACGATCCCGACAAGCCGACGGTGACGCCGATCGCGCGCCGGTTTCACGAGATGGGGTTCCAGGTGCTCGCCACCGGCGGCACGGCGCGGTACCTGCGCGCACGCGGCATTCCGGCGAAGACCGTGTTCAAGGTTCACGAGGGGCGCCCGAACTGTCTCGATCTCATCGTCAACCGCGAGGTCCAGCTGCTCATCAACACGCCGCTCGGCAAGCACGCGCAGGCCGATGACTACACGCTGCGTCAGGCGGCGATCGTGAACCGCGTCTCGTACACGACGACCATGTCGGCCGCGAGCGCGGCAAGCGACGCCATTCTCTCCCTCCGCTCGCGCCAGCAGAGCGTTCGCTCGCTCCAGGAGTGGCAGAGCTTTCTCACCGCGGACGCGAGCGTGTGATGACCGACGTGTTCATTCATGAATCCGCCTACGTGGACGAGGGCGCGCGCATCGGCACCGGCACGAAGGTCTGGCACTTCTGCCATGTGATGCCCGGCGCGGTGATCGGGGAGCGTTGCAGCCTGGGGCAGAACGTCGTCGTCATGAACGGCACGCGCATCGGCGACAACTGCAAGATCCAGAACAACGTCTCGATCTACGAGGGCGTCGAGCTCGAGGACGATGTGTTCTGCGGTCCGTCCATGGTCTTCACGAACGTGCTCAATCCCCGCAGCCACGTGTCCCGGAAGCACGAGTATCGGCGCACGCTCGTCAGGCGCGGCACCTCGATCGGGGCGAATGCCACCATCGTGTGCGGCGTCACGCTGGGTGAGTTCGCGTTCGTGGGTGCGGGCGCGGTGGTGACGCGGGACGTCCCTTCCTATGCCCTCGTCACCGGGGTGCCCGCCCGCCGCGTTGGCTGGATGTGCCAATGCGGGGAACGGCTTCCCGATTCCGGGCCACTGACCTGTGCGGCATGCGGCAACCGGTACGATCGTGCGGGCGACGGCCTCCGGCCGGTCACCAGCCAGGCGGCCACGGCGCTATGACGGCGCGTTCGCACGCCTCCGGCACACGGAACTTCAAGGTCGCGCTCGTGGGTTGCGGACGGATCAGCGGCAACCACTTCGATGCGCTGCGTCAGGTGGAGGGGCTGGAGCTCGTCGCCGTGTGCGACACCGTCGAGGAGCGGGCGCGCGAGGCGGGGGAGCGGCAGGGCGTGACGTGGTATCGCAGCTATGAGGAGATGCTGAAGGCTGGCGGCTGCGATGTGGTGTCGATCTGCACGCCGTCCGGCCTGCATGCCGCGCAGGGTGCGGCCGCTGCGCGCGCAGGAAAGCACGTCGTGACCGAGAAGCCCATGGCCATCACCCTGACGCAGGC
>DASURJ010000230.1:0-11824 GCA_036280115.1 Gemmatimonadaceae bacterium | reverse complement strand
TGTGACGACGATCGTCGCCTCGTCATCGACGCGCGGGTACACGTCGGGCTTGATCTGCTGCGTGACAGCGGTGACGCTCGTCGGCGCGGCCCCGCGCATGAGCCATGTGATGAGGTTCGCGCCGTAGCACCCGAAGTCGATCAGCGCGCCACCGCCGTTTTCGACCGGATCGGTGAGCCATGCGAGGAACTCCGCGGGCACGCCGATCTCCTTCGGTCCCGGGTGACCGTCGTGGACGACGATCTTGCGGATCGGACCGATGGCCCCGTCGCGATGCACGACGTCATACGCCGCGTGCGTGCTCGGGTACCACGTCGTCTCGTAGTTCGTGAGCACGTGAACGCGATGCCGCTCGGCGAGTGCGGCGATGCGCCGCGCATGATCCAGGCTCACGGCGAGCGGCTTCTCCACCATCACGTGCACGCCCCTCGGTGCTGCAACTTCCACGACCTCGAGATGCTCGCGAATGGAGCCGAATGCCGCGACGGCCTCGGGGCGCGACTGGTCGAGCATCGCCGCGAGCGTCGGAAAGAAAAGGGCGCGGTCGAGTCGGTACTGCGCCGCATAGCGTGCGGCGACCGCGGTATCCGGCTCGAAGATCCCGACGATCCGCACGTCGCCTCGGTCCGGTCGTCCGAGGAGCATGTGCACGTGCGTGTGCGTCAGGCGCGCCACGGCGATGCGGAGAGGAGCGTCCGTACCAGCCTGCGCGGCGGAGGCCTGCGGCGAAGCGAGGACAGCGATCATGGCCGCGACTACCCCTCCGATCCGCGCGGCACGGTCGAGCACGAGTCGAGACATGCGGGATCCCTGGCTTTCGGTCTCCGTAAGACGTACCCTCGTCCCGCCAACTTCGCCATTCCCCGACGGCCGGCTTTCGCTATACCTTCGAAGCCGCCCGGTATCCGGTGTGGCGTCGAATCGAGAACTCACGTTTCGGTACACGGAGATCACGTGGACGAGAAAGCGCTCTTCACGAAATTCTGGACGAACGAATCCAACACGACTCGGAAGGTGCTCGAGCGCATTCCGGAAGGATCCGACTACCGACCGGACCCGAAGTCGCGGACCGCGCAGGAGATCGCCTGGCAGATCGTGTGCGAGGAGAAGATGATCATCGAGGCGCTCGAGACCGGCAAAGTGACGTGGTCGCCGCCGCCCATGCCCGCGACCATGAAGGACGTCGTCGCCGAGTACGAGAAGCAGAGTGCCCGGATGGGTGAGCGGTGGACGGCGCTCCCGCAGGAACGATGGGATGGCATGCTGGATTTCTTCGGCCACGAGCGGGACGCGTCGTCGATGGCGTGGAGCTTCCTGTTCGACATCGTGCATCACCGGGGCCAGATCTCGACCTACCTGCGACCCATGGGCGCCAAGGTGCCGCAGATCTACGGGCCGAGCGGCGACGAACCGTAACGCACGGCGCCGTGGCAACTCAGGCCGACGTTCGACGCATCGCCCTGCAACTGCCGGGCGCCGAGGAGGAGCAGGGGCGCTTTGCGTTCGGTGTCCGCAACAAGGACAAGCTCAAGGGATTCGCGTGGGTGTGGTTGGAGCGCCTGGAACCAAAGAAGCCGCGCATCCCCAATCCCGCGGTGCTGGCCGTGCGCGTCGCCAACCTCAACGAGAAGAACCTGATGATCGCGGCGGAGCCGACGAAGTTCTTCACGGAGCCGCACTACAACGGCTATCCCGCCGTGCTCGTGCGGCTCGCCGCAGTCAGCGTCGCCGAGCTCCGGGCGTTACTGAAGGAAGCGTGGCGGTGCCAGGCCCCTGCGGCTCTCGTGAAGGAGTCCTCCGCGAAAAGCCGCCGGGGCAAGGATGAGCGTTAGGCAGTCAGCCGGCTCCGGCTGAGGAAGCGCTACCGCAGCGTCGCGGCGACGTCCGCGTCGCGCCAGGCTCTCGTCAGGCGCTCGCCGACGCTCGCGGCTTCGGCGTCGCGGCCTTGCGCGCGCAGCGCCCGCTCGAGCCCAGACAGTGACCAACCATTCTCACGGTACACGCGCAGGTCATCGCGGAACGCCGCCTCGGCGTCGGCCACTCGCCCCGCCGAAAGAAGCGCGGACCCGAGGACGTGGCGGGTCGAATGATACCAGGGCGGCGGCTCGTCGTACGTGAGCGCGGTCTCGCATCGCACGGCCTCGCGCAGATGCGCTATCGCTCGATCGACGTGCCCCTCACGCAACGCCAGCTCGCCTGCGAGAACCTCGGCCGCCAGGTCGAGCAGCGTCGGAGCCGGGTTGAGGATGATGATCACCGACGCCGGCGTTTCCGCCGCGATTCGGCGCAACGAGTCGAGCTCCGCCTTGCCTGCCGCGGCGTTCCCGCGTGCAGCCTGTGCGAGTCCACGTGCGTAATGCCGCATCCCGCGCAGGTAGCGCAGCTCGGCCGGTGGCGCCGGCTCCGCCAGCACGGCGTCCCAATTCGCGAAACGTGCGTGCGTGAGGACCCGCGCCGAGAGGAAGGCCTCGAGCGACGCGTTCGCTCGGGCGTCCGCGACCGCCACCGTGCGAGTGAGCTCCCGGGCCGACGCGAGTGCACGCGACCGCTGGCCCGACAGCACGTACACCATCCAGAGGAAGTGCTCGTTATGCGCCGGGTAGAATGTTGGGTAGAAGTCGCCGGGAGCGGCGTGCGCCGGCACGTACCGGCGGTCCGCCGCGACGGCCTCGATGTTGGCGCGGGCGGCGTCCGCGTAGCGGCCCACGCGGAGATACACGTGCGCCGGCATGTGCACGACGTGTCCCGCACCCGGCATGAGTCGTGGCAGGCGCTCAGCGCATGGCAGGGCGCGCTCCGGAGTCGGCGACGCTTCCACCGCGTGCACGTAGAAATGGCATGCCCCGGCGTGGTCCGGTGACTTCGTGAGGGCGCGCTCGAGCGTGGCCATGACGTCGAGGGTGCCTGGTTGTGGTTGCCCGTCCGACGTCCACTGGTTCCACGGGCGCAGGTTGAGCAGCGCATCGGCATAGAGGACCTGGGCATCCATGTCATCTGGCCACCGTGTGGCCACGTCGCGCATCGCGATCGCGTACGCGCTATCGCGCGCCGCGCGATCGGCGCCGACGGGCTCGCCAAAGCGGCGAGCCATGGCATTCACGTACGCCCGTTCGCGCGTCGAGGCGCCTGACGCGAGACGCTGTGCCTGGCGTATGGCCGCGAGCGCGCGCGTCTCGCCGTCCTCGGTCATGGGGAGGTTGATGTTCGGCCCGGCCGCGTACGCGACCCCCCACCAGCACATCGCGCACGTCGAGTCCAGCCGCGCCGCTTCCCTGAACGACCGCTCGGCTTCGTCGTGGTTGAAGGCGTAAGTGAGGCGCAATCCCTGATCGAAGAACTGCTGCGCCTTCGGATCGCGACTGGTGATCGAATGGCGCCACTCGCCGAGGCCGGGGAGCAGGGCGGGACGACCGTTGGTGTGATGCTCGTGGGCGGGCGCGCCGTGGGCGTCGCGGTGGCGATGTTCCTGAGCCGATGCAGCCATCGCGATCACGAGCAGCGATGACAGCGCGAGGGCAAATGAGGTCGCGCCATGAGAACGGCTGAGCATGAGAGTGCTCCTGTCTGTTGAGCGTATCGGCCGGCGGGTTTCACGCCGGGTCCTCGATCTCTCAAGCGGAAACTGGAGCCGATTTCCCTCACGCTGAGCGGATTGTCATTCCGAGCGCAGCGGCCGAAGGCCGCGCAGTCGAGGACCATGTCATTCCGAGCGGAGGCAGCGCGAAGCGCAGCCGCAGTCGAGGAATCGCACCGGTGCAGGTAGAGGAGCCCCTCTACCGGGAAGCGCGCGATTCCTCGACTCCGGCGCCTCCGGCGCCTCCGCTCGGGCTCGACCGTCCAGCTCCGCAAGGCGCCCGGGGCGAGCGACTCGGCCTCGGCGAGCCGGTTCGGGCCCAGTCCGGGTCGCTGCACTTCGCGAACCGCACCGCGACGATCGTCGCGCTCGATCCGTTCAGTAATCGGATGGACCCCGTCAGCGGGGCCGGGTTGGCCTCGGGTCCGGTCGAGTCACTGCCACCGCAGGCAGCGGCGCCAAGTGCAAAGGCAGCAACGGCGAGTAGTTTCAGCCGGTTGCGAATCATCGGAGTGCTCCTGTCTCGGGAAGGGAAGGGCCACCACATCGGTGGCGTTCATTCCCTGCTGTGCAAACGGGTCGATGATCCGGACATCGCGATGTAAACTCCGGCGTCTTTGCGCGGTCCCCACGCCACCGGGGAGCGCGACCACTGGCTCTGGATCGTTCACTGAAAGTGGAGGCCGCCCGTGATCTGCCGCATCTGGCATGGCTGGACGACATCGGAAAACGCCGATGCCTATGAGAGTCTCCTGCGGAGGGAGATCTTCACCGGGATCGCTTCACTCGGCATCGCGGGTTACCGCGGAATCCAACTGCTTCGGCGCGACGCGACTGGCGAGGTCGAGTTCGTCACGATCATGTGGTTCGATTCGCTCGCGGACGTCCGTAGCTTCGCGGGGGAGGAGTATGACCGGGCCGTGGTTCCGCCGGCGGCGCGCGCACTACTCTCCCGGTTCGACGAGCGCTCGGCGCATTACGAGGTCCGCCACGGGCAGCAAGACGGTTGAATCGCATGCGTCCATTTCTCGTTGCCGCTCTCGTCTCCACGCTCGCCGCCGGTGCGCCGCACGCCGCGGGCACGCCGCAGCAGCCCGGCATATCGATCACGTTCCTGGCCAACGAAGGGGTGATGCTTTCGTCGGGGACGAAGACGGTGCTGATCGACGCGCTGTTCCAGAATTACGGGCCCGGCTTTGCCGTGCCGGCCGATTCCACTCAGGCCGCGCTGGCCAGTGCGCGAGCGCCGTTCGACTCCGTCGATCTCGTGCTCGTCACGCACCGCCACGGCGATCACTTTCACCCCGCGCCCGTCGCCACCCATCTTCGCGCGAACCCGCGCGCGACGCTGCTCACGTCGCAACAGGTGATCGACAGCCTGCGTCATCACGTGCAGCCTAACGACGCAATCAGGCCGCGCATGATGTCGCGGACGACGCGGCCAGGAGCGAGGCAGCGCGTAACGGTCAACGGGATCGCCGTCGAGCTCCTCGGCCTTCCACACGGGTCCTTCAGGCACCGGCGCGTCGAGCATCTCGGGTACATCGTCGAGCTCGGCGGGCGGCGAGTGCTTCACGTCGGGGATACAGACATTGGCGAAGACGCGTTCCGTCCGTTCCGCCTGGACACCGCGCGCATCGACGTCGCCCTGGTCCCGCAGTGGATGGTGACGAGTGACGACGGACGTGAGGTGATTCGGCGATGGATACGCCCGAAACAGGTCGTGGCCTTTCACGTGGATGAAGGGGGAGGGGAGCGCGCCAATCAGGCCGTACGGGCCGCGTTACCGGGTGCCGTCGCCTTCACTCGTTCGCTCGAGACTCGAACCTGGTAGTGGCGAACGACGATTTTTCGGGAGAGGACATGGCGCTCGAGGGACGAATCGCATTGGTAGCGGGGGCAACCCGCGGCGCGGGGCGTGGCATCGCGGTCGAACTTGGCGCGGCCGGCGCGACGGTCTATGTCACGGGCCGCACCACGCGCGCCCAGCGATCGGAGTACGACCGGCCGGAGACTATCGAGGAAACAGCGGAGCTCGTCGAGGCCGCGGGTGGGACGGGCATCGCCGTGCAGGTGGATCATCTCGTGCCCGGCGAGGTCGAGGCGCTCGTCAACCGCATTCGTGCCGAGCAGGGTCGTCTCGACATTCTCGTCAATGACGTGTGGGGTGGCGAGAAGCTCATCGAGTGGGACACGCCCGTGTGGGAGCACGATCTCCAGCACGGGCTGCGCCTGCTCCGGCTTGCCGTCGACACGCACCTCATCACGGCGCATCACGCGCTCCGCCTCATGATCGAGCATCCGGGCGGTCTTCTCGTCGAGGTCACAGACGGTACCACCGAGTACAACGCGCAGAACTATCGGATCAACCCGTTCTACGACCTCGCGAAGGTATCGGTGAACCGTCTCGGCTGGTCGCACGCGAAAGACCTCGCTCCACACCAGGCGACGTCGGTCTCCCTGACGCCGGGTTGGCTGCGCTCGGAGATGATGCTGGAGCACTTCGGCGTGACCGAGGAGAATTGGCGCGACGCGACGGCGAAGGTACCGCACTTCGTGATCTCCGAGACGCCGCGGTTCGTGGGTCGCGCGGTTGTGGCGCTCGCCACCGACCCTGACCGCGCCCGGTGGAGCGGGCAGTCCTTGTCGAGTGGCCAACTGGCGAAAGTCTACGGGTTCACCGACGTTGACGGCTCACGACCGGACGCGTGGCGGTACCTTCGCGAGGTGCAGGACGTCGGCAAGCCGGCTGACGCGACGGGGTATCGTTGAGCGGTGCCACGAGACGGTGGCGACGTACGCACCGGCGAGCGCCCGGGGTCACGGTGGTGCCTAACGCTACCGGTGGCGTGACGCGACACGGCGTGCGGTGATCCTGCAACTCGTCTGGCCCGCGGACGAGTTCCTGCCGGGCTACATGGATGCCCTGCGGCGAGGATGGTCCCCCGACAACGTGCGGCCCGAAGCGGGACGCGAGGAGTTGGCACGTATCGAGCGCGATCCGGCCGGATTCCTCACGAGCCGAATCGATCTCGACGCGAAAGGGCCGCCCGTCATCCTGCCCGACGGCTCCGTCGTGACTCGACTGCCCGGTTATCACAAGTGGCTCTGGGACGGCGAGTTCTGTGGGGCGATCAACATCCGCTGGCAGCCTGGAACTGCGGAGCTGCCACCCTACTGTCTCGGACACATCGGCTATGCCGTCGTCCCGTGGAAACGCGGGCGCGGCTACGCGACGCAGGCACTCGCGCTGCTGCTCCCAGAGGCGAAAGCACACGGGCTGCCGTACGTGGAGATCACCACCGACGTGGACAACGTGGCCTCGCGGCGCGTGATCGTCTCGAACGGCGGACAGCTGGTCGAGCGCTTCTACAAACCCGCGCAGTATGGCGGCTCGGAGAGCCTCCGCTTCCGCATCTACCTCGGGGAGGAGACGCCCGCAACGGAGTGACGGGTGGGACGAACGGTGCCCGGGCACGAACGAGCCGGTATCGGTGTCAAATTCCTTGGCTGGAGTCCGGTTGGCATCTACGCGGATCACACCATGACGTCACGATCACTCGCACTCGTCGTGCTCCTTGCGGCCTTTGCTCCGACTTCGGCGCCCGCGCAATCACCTCCGGCGCGCCGTGCAGAGAACAGATTGTTCACGCTGCAGAGCAACTTCTGGGTCAACCTGCATCACTTCCTGTACATCACGGCGCGCGCTCGCCGCGGGCTCGACACGCGCGTGGCCGTGCAGCAGTCGCTCACCGATACGACGGGGTTCGGTGCATTGACGGCACCGGCGAAGTCGGACTGGGAGGCCGCACTGGACTACTACGCTCGCCACGTCGCCGAGCGCGACATTCTCTTCGATTCGGCGCTGGTGGCGTTCGGCTTCGAGCTGCCGCGCCTAACGGCTGCGCAACTGCCTCCCGCCGTTGCCGCAAGGGACTCGGGGATCGCCCGTGCGCTCGAGCGTGCCGCGCCGGCGTACCGAATGGCGTGGTGGCCGCGGCACGATGCGGCGAACCGCCAGTGGATCGCCGCGGCGCGTCCGCTCCTCGCGCAGCATGGCGACTCCATGGCGTCGTGGATCACGCGCGCGTTCGCCGCGCGCTGGGCGGACCAGCCAGTGTTGGTCGATGTGTCGGCGTACTCGAATTGGGCAGGTGCATACACCACCGACGACCCGGACCATATCGTCATCGCCAGCCTCGTCGAGGGCAATCAGGGGAGCAGCGCGCTCGAGATGCTCTTCCACGAAGTGCTCCACACGATGGACCGGACGTTGTTCGAGCGGCTCCAGGCCGAAGCACGCGCACAGGGCAAGCGCATGCCCCGGAACCCGACGCATGCGTTCATCTTCTACAGCGCCGGCGAGCTCGCGCGCCGGGCGATCCCGTCACACGTGCCGTACGCAGAGGCCGGCGGGCTCTGGGCGCGCAGTCGCGACATGGGGCCCATGCTTCCGGTGCTGCAGCGGCACTGGCAACCGTGGCTCGATGGGCAGGTCGAGCTCGATGAGGCCCTGCGCAGAATCGTCGCCGAGCTGTGATCGCTCCTGCCATCGGCTGAGCCACGTGAACGGCGACGATCGGCACGATTCGTGTAACCGGTTTTCGCCCCGCGCCGGAACGACGCAGTGATTGTGCATGTGCCCGCCATTCAGCGGCGCATACACTCACGGCTCGTTCTCCCTGCATCAGGCGGCGCTTGGCGACTCACCGCTGGTGGAGGATGGATGTATGGCACGTGTCACCGCAGTCTTCGACGATCGTACCCAGGCTGAACGCGCAATCAGCGAGCTTCGACGCCGTGGGATTCCCGACGCGGACCTTTCGATCGTGTCGCGTCGGCCGGATGACGTCGATGTCACTGGAAAAGCCGCCGATGACACGGCTGGCGAGCGCGTCGGGAAAGGTGCCCTTGCGGGTGCTGGCGTAGGGACGCTGTTCGGACTGGCCGCGGCGCTGATCCCCGGCATCGGCCCGTTCATTACGGCGGGCGCACTCGCTTCGGCGCTTGGCGCGACGGGTGGTGCGGCTGCGGCCGGCGCGATCGTCGGCGGGACGTCGGGCGCACTGGCAGGTGCTTTCTCGAAGGCGGGGTACAGCAAGGAAGAGGCGGAGTTCTACGGATCGCGCGTCGAGAGCGGCGGCGTGGTCGTCGCCGTCGAGGCTGACGATGTCTCGGCGGAAACCCTCCGTGCCGAGCTCGAGCGACTCGGTGGCCGCACGTACGGCAGCGCTACCCGAGCCACCGGCGCCGAGCGGCGGCCGACGGTCTGACACGGTGGTCATTCCGAGCGTCAGCGGAGGAATCGCAATCGTCCCGGTAAAGGACCTCTCTACCAGCAGCCCCGCGATTCCTCGCTGCGCTCGGAATGACCTGCGATTCCCTTCGTCGCTTGCGCTCCGCAGGCATGCCTCGACCGCCCGCTACGAACCGGCCTCGGTCGCTTCGCGTAGCGGCGCCGTGTCCTTGCGGCCGAAGAACTCCCTGTGTAACCGGCGCAGGACCGGGATCGAGATCAGCACCGAAATCAGGTTCGGAATCGCCATGAGCCCGTTCAACGTGTCGGCAATGCTCCACACGAGTTGAAGGGAGCCGACGGCGCCGAGGTAGATGAACACGAGCCAGAGCAAGCGGTACGGGAACGCGGCCTTCGTGCCTAACAGGTACACGATGCCGGTCTCGCCGTAATAGCTCCACCCGATGAGCGTGGAGAACGCGAAGAGCACCAGGCCGCTCGTGACGATGATCCCTCCCCACGTCCCCGGAAGCCCCGTCGTGAACGCCTGCACGGACAGCTCTGCACCGGTTGCTCCCCCCTGCCACGGACCTGCCAGCAAGACCACGAGTCCCGTCGTCGTGCAGATCAGCACCGTATCGACGAAGACCTCGAAGATCCCGTACAACCCTTGCCGTACCGGGTGGTCCGTCTGTGCCGCCGCGTGCACCATTGGCGCGCTCCCCAGGCCGGCCTCGTTCGAGAAGAGGCCACGCGCGATACCATAACGCATTGCCATCATGATGGTCGCGCCGGCGAAGCCGCCCGCCGCAGCCGTCCCGCTGAACGCGCCGTCGAACACGAGCCCGAATACCTCGGGCAGGCGGCCGGCGTTCAGCAGGATCAGCACGAGACCGCCGGCGAGGTACAGAATCGCCATGAACGGGACGAGGACCTCGGCGAACGCCGCAATGCGCTTGATGCCGCCGAGAATCACGACGCCGGCCACCACCACGAGCACGATGCCGACGACCTGCGGGGAGAGGCCAAAGCTCGTGTTGAGGCTCTGCGCGACGGAGTTCGCCTGCACCATGTTGCCGATCCCGAACGCCGCGAGCGCCGTGAGAAGCGCGAAGATCCCGCCGAGCCAGCCAAGCCCGCGCTTCTTCAGCGTGTACATCGCACCACCACGCATGACGCCGGACGCGTCGCGCTCGCGGTAATGCATGGCGACGACGATCTCGGCGTACTTGGTCCCCATGCCGAGGATGCCGGAGACCCAGAGCCAGAACAGCGCGCCCGGGCCACCGAGGGTAATCGCGGTTGCGACGCCGGCGATGTTGCCGACACCCACGGTGGACGCGAGCGCGGTTGCAACCGCCTGGAACGGCGTGACGCTGCCCTCGCCCGAGCCCGTTCGGAGCTTGCCGAGGACTTCCCCAAGCGCGGTGCCGATGTGGCGGAACTGCACCGCACCGGTGACGAAGAGCAGGACGATGCCGGTGCCCATGAGGAGGACCAGCATTGGTACGCCCCAGACGAGGCCATTCAGCCAGCCGTTCGCGCGCGTGATGAGATCGAGCATTGATCAGATCTGGTGCGGGGTCATGGTGAGGAACGTGGCAGGCTCGAGCGACGGGGGGAGAGAGTACCACCTCGGGAGCCGGATCGCTACCGGCGAGAGAAAACTCGGACCGTCCCCGGACGCGTGCCGGCTCGGCCGGCGCCTAACGATTTCAGGCGACGGCCGTTGTGGCTCCAGTAATGAGTCGCCGGTACTGCGTAGCAAATTCCGGGAGGATGGGACCGCACGGTGCTTGGACGCAGGCGACACCGTCGGTAGCAATACTCGGTTCCGAACCAGGCTGGACCGTCGTAAGATGAGGGATGAATCTTCCTGTGAATCCGCCGGTCCTGCCCATGCTCGCGAATCGCGTGAGCGAGCTCCCGCCCGGTGACGGATGGATCTTCGAGCCGAAGTGGGACGGCTTCCGCACGCTCGTCTTCCGCGACGGTGACGAGCTCTTCATCCAGAGTCGGGATGAGAAACCGCTCGACCGATATTTTCCCGAGCTCGTCGAGGCGCTGAAGGCGCAGCTTCCCGCGCGGTGCGTGCTGGACGGCGAGATCGTCATTGCGATCGACGGGTGTCTCGACTTCGAGGCGCTGCAGCTGCGACTGCACCCCGCCGCGTCGCGCGTCAAGCTGTTGGCGACCGAGACGCCGGCATCGATCGTCTTCTTCGACCTGCTCTGCGAGGGCGATCGGACCCTGTGCAAGGAGCCGTTCAGCGAGCGGCGCGCGGTCCTCGAGCGGATGCTCGCGAACGCCGCGGCACCGCTTCACGTGACGCCCGCGACGCGCGACCGGGAGACGGCAGCCGACTGGTTCGGTCGTTTCGAGGGGGCCGGCCTCGACGGCGTCGTCGCGAAGTCGGAGCGCGGGACGTACGAGCCTAACAAGCGGGTGATGCTGAAAGTGAAGCACGAGCGGGAATGCGATTGCGTGGTCGCCGGCTTCCGCTGGCACAAGAACGGGAACGGCACGTCGCTCGGGTCGCTGTTACTCGGTCTGTTCGACGATCAGGGGGATCTCCAGCACGTCGGTGTCTGTGCGAGCTTCACGGCGGCGAAGCGAAAGGAGCTCGTGGGCTTCCTCGCGCCATACAGGGAGAACGCGCTCGAGCATCATCCGTGGCGCGAGTGGGCGGGGACGCAACCACCCATGGAGGGAACGCAGCGACGTCCGGGTGCCCTCAGCCGGTGGAGTCAGGGGAAGGACCTGTCGTGGGAGCCGCTGCGCCCGGAGCTCGTGGTGCAGGTGGCGTACGACCACATGCAGAACGGGCGCTTCCGGCACACGGCGCAGTTCCGGCGGTGGCGGTCGGACAAGCGGCCGGCCGACTGCACGTTCGCGCAGCTCGAGGTCGTGCCGCCACACGAGATCGAGCAGATCTTCGGGAAATCCTAATCGGGGTCAGATTCGAATATCATCGTTTTGTTGCCGAGGCAACAAAACGATGATATTCGAATCTG
>DASURJ010000229.1:0-4462 GCA_036280115.1 Gemmatimonadaceae bacterium | reverse complement strand
CCATCGAGGAATGCGAGCGGCTCTTTCGCGAAACACGGCTGCGGGTGTCCACCGATCAGATCGGCCTCGCACGCCTCCGCTCCGGCGTCGAGCTCGTGCGCATCGGGCGCCCGGAGCGACCCGAGTTCGCCGCCTGGCGGTACGGCGACCAACTCGGCCGCCGGCGCCGTGACGCGATGATCAAAGTCGGCATCGGACTCGGCGCGTTAGGCGCGCTCGTCGTCGGGGGCGCCGCGGCGGGTATCGGAATCGGCGGGTTCGGATGGCTCATCGGGCAGATGGGCGAACGCATCGTCAAAGGGTCGCCCGACCGTGTGGTCGCCCGGCTCCCCGTGGCCGAGGTAGGGAATGTCACGGTCCGAGGCAAACATCTCCCGAACCTCCGCCTCGTGCAGGCGGACGAGGGGCGGTGGCAGCTCGGCCTCCCGCACCGTAAACAGATCGTCACGGTCCAGGGGGACCCGGCGATTCGCGCTCTGGGCAAACTCCTGCCACAATTGAACCGGTTCGGAGGCTCTCGGGATCGCGTGAGCGAGGCCGTATCGTTGATCGAACGCGAGGCCGACCCGCTTCGATTCTTCGACGTCGCCGCGCGCGAGGCAATGCGTCGGGAGAAGCCGAAGATCTCGTCGTTGCCGGAGTCCATGCGCCTCGCGCTCGAGATGGCAGCGCACGAGGACAGCGAGCGGCGCGCGCTCGAGGGCGAGCTCGCGTTGCTCGAGCAGGCATGGAAGGAAGCAGAGGAAGTCGCGGCCATAGCCGACAACATGTTCCTCCCGTCGTTCGTCGAGGACTGGATGCGGAAGCACAGGAAGGGATAAGAGAAGCCGAACCGGACCACGGACCTTGCTCCATCGGAACAGGCTGGGACCCACCACGCGCGGACGTCTGATAGCGGCGACCATCACGCTCGCCGCGCTCGCGCTCGCGTGCACCGGTTCGGTCGATGCTCCGCCACCCACGCCCGTCGCCGACACCGGCGTCGACTCCCTGCCCACACTCCCGCCGTCGATCGTCGACGCGCCGATCACGTACGATCTCTCGCCCGCGATCGCGACGCTCGAGGCGTCGGTGCCTCGACGCTTCGGCGACATCGACGACCGCCGGCGCCTGGCATCCAACCGTCGCATGCACGCGGCATTCGCCGCCGAGCGCGAGCCGTTCAAGGTGCGGTTCGATGGGAGCACCATCCGGGTCAGCACCGTGCTCCAGTACTCGGGGCGTGGCTGGTACAACACCGCGCTCGGCGCGGACCTCCACGGGTCCTGCGGCATGGGCGTCGAGCGCCCCCGCGCGACGGTGGAGATCGCGACGACGCTCCGTATGACGCCCGACTGGCGGCTCCGTGGGCGCAGCGCCGTGACGCGCGTAGCACCCTTCAGTGAGGAACGTCGCGACCAGTGCCAGGTCACCGTCTTCAAGATCGACGTCACCGACCGCGTGGTGAACGCCGCCCGGTCGGAGATCACGAAGCGGCTCGTGCTCCTCGATCGGAAGATCGCGACGATGGACGTTCGAACCCCGATCGAACGATGGTGGCGGCTGCTGCAGCGGCCCATCCGGCTCTCGGACAGCGTGTGGCTCGTCCTGCAGCCCAGAGGCGTGCACGTCGGGCCGATTTCAGGGTCAGCAACCATGGTGTCGGTCGATGTCGGGCTGTCCGGCGAGCCTCGCGTGATCACCGGCCGGCGCCCACCCGACGGGACCGACCCGCTCCCGCCACTCGAGCAGCAGCATGGAGACCATGCGCAATCGCTGCACATGCTGCTCGAGGGTGAGCTCGGGTACGACGTCGCGAACGCAATTCTGCGCAAGAACGTGGTGGGGCGTCGCATCCACCGTGGCGCTCGCTGGGTGACGATCCGCGACGCACAGCTCTCGGGCATCGGTGGGGGCCGAGTGGCACTCGCGGTGCGGTTCGACGGGACCGCGAGCGGTACCGTACACTTCGTCGGAACACCGCGGTACGACGCCGAAGCGAAAGAGCTTTATGTTCCTGATCTCTCGTATGACGTCGGAAGCGCCGATATGCTGGTGCGGGGCCTGGAATGGCTACGCCGTGATGACTTTCAGAACCTGCTCCGGACGCGGGCGCGGTTCCCGGCGGCGGATCTCGTCGAGCGGGCACGTGAGCGGCTCGAGCGGGGTATGAACCGGCGGCTCGGGCAGAACGCAACGCTCGTCACCCAGATCACGACGGGTGACGTCCTCGCCGTACGTGCGACCACCCGGAGTATTCTCGTCCGGGCGCGCGCGAATGGCAGTGCCCGCCTCGAAGTCAATCGGATCCCCGCCCTGTCACGGCAATGAACCCACCCGGGACGCGAGCACCATGACCGATTTCAGTCGCAAAGCCAAAGCTTTCTGGCCGCTTCTTTTCTTGCTGGTGTTCGCCGACTGCAGCACGAAGCGGCTGGCTGAAGAGCATCTGGTACCCGAGCATGTCCCTCATCCCGTGGTCGGCGACGTGGTCCAGTTCACGCTCGCGTACAATCGTGGCGCGGCGTTCAACGTCTCGCTCGGCAAGTACTCGCGCGTGGGATTCACGGCCATCGCGGCTGGAGTGTTGATCGCGCTCGCGAGTGTGTATCGCTCCACAGGCGCCCACGACCGCGTCCAGGCGACGGCGCTCGCGCTCGTGGCTGGGGGCGCGATCGGCAATGCGCTCGACCGGCTGCGCTCGCCCGGAGGAGTCTACCGCGGGGTGGTGGACTTCATCGACATCGGCGTCGGCGGATGGCGATTCTGGACGTTCAACCTCGCCGACATCGGCGTCACGTGCGGCGCGATCCTGCTCGCGATTCTTCTCTGGCGTCGCGGCGGTGAAACGGCGCAGGCTCCCCCTGGCACGGCCGCTGGCGCCTAACGTGGCGTAACGTGCGCACCGCATCCCGCATCGAGGTCATCGAGGCGGACATCACCACGCTCGCCGTCGACGCGATCGTGAACGCCGCCAACGAGTCGCTGCTCGGCGGCGGCGGCGTCGACGGCGCGATTCATCGAGCCGCCGGACCCGAGCTTCTCGCGGAATGCCGCGCGCTGGGCGGGTGCCCGACGGGCGAGGCGAAGATCACGAAAGGCTACCGACTGCCGGCACGATGGGTGATCCACGCGGTCGGGCCGGTTTGGCGCGGTGGCACGCACGGCGAGCCCAGACTGCTCGCCTCCGCGTACCGCAGGTCCCTCGAGCTGGCGTCGAGCCATGGCGCACGTACCGTCGCCTTTCCCGCGATCAGCTGCGGCGTATACGGTTACCCCGTGTCACAGGCCGCCCAGATCGCGGTCCGTGAAGTGCGGGACTTTCTGCGCGGCGACGAGGCGCTAGAACGCGTTATGCTGACGTGCTTCGGTTCGCAGGTCTACTCGGCATTTACCGCAGCGCTGAGCCGCATCGAGTGATGCACATGCCCGACAACGACAGGGTTCGGCAAAGCCGCTTTCCAAGCCGGCGTGCACGCGTCAGGTTGAAGTCAGCTCGATGCCGGTATTGAACGTGCGACTCGCGCGCGGCGTTCTCGGTTCACTCGACAGCAGCGTTTTCGCATTGACCCCGAACGTGCGCTACTCCTCATGCTGACGAAGACGCTGGCCGGAGCCCTGCTGCTGGCCGTTCTCCCGCTGTCGGCGCATCGCCCGCCTGACTACAGCGAGAGCCGGCAGGCACCGTCATACGCGCCGGCGCTCAGCGATTCCGCGTTCGCCGCACTGTCGGCACGGATCTCCGAGCCCGGCGGTTACTTCGATTCCGACAACCTCATCTCGAACGAAGCCTCCTACCTCCACGTGCTCGGCGCGATGCGCCGGCTCGGCGTGCGTGGCGGCGCGTACGCGGGGGTCGGCCCCGACCAGAACTTCTCGTACATCGCGCAGGTTCGCCCGCGCATCGCGTTCATCATCGACATCCGGCGCGACAACCTGCTCCAACACCTGCTGTTCAAGGCGCTCTTCGAGATCGCGCGCAATCGGGCCGAGTACCTCGCGCTCCTCACGGGGCGCGCCGTGCCCGCCGACATCGCGAAGTGGAACCGGCGCAGCATCACCGACATCATCGAGTTCATCGAGCAGAGGGCGCCCGACCCGGATCAGTACGAGACCACGCGCGCGATGGTGCGCGCGAAGGTGAAGGGCTACGGCATTCCTGTGTCAGCGACGGAGCTCGAGACCATCGGGCGAATCCACCACGCGTTCTTCGAAGCGGGGCTCGAGCTTCGGTTCACGAGCCTGGGCCGTGCCCCGCGCCGATACTATCCCACGCTCAAGACGCTCCTCCTGGAGCGCGATCTCACCGGCAAGCAGGCGACCTATCTCGCCCGGGAGGAAGACTTCCAGTACCTGAAAGGCCTCCAACGCCGGAACCTCGTGATCCCGGTGGTCGGGAACCTCGCGGGACCTCACGCCCTTCGTGAGATCGGCAAGGTCGTGACCGAGCGCGGCGAGAGGGTCTCGGCGCTGTACGTGTCGA
>DASURJ010000228.1:0-2577 GCA_036280115.1 Gemmatimonadaceae bacterium | reverse complement strand
CCCGCGCGAGATCGCGAACGCGATCGACGCGCGCGATACCCGGCACGCGTTTCACGGCGTTCACGAACACCCGGACGACCGAATCCGGCGACACCCGCTTCGCTGAAAGGGCCGACCTGTTCATGAACAGAATCGGCGTGTCCCAGATGAACTGAGTGCTGTCGCCCAAGGCTGCCGCGACGCGCGATTCCATCGCCCAGGCGATCTCGAGCGCCTCACGCGCGTACCCTGCGTCCGTATTCGGGTCCCGCGACTTGACCCCTGGGTACGGCGCGACACCGTGGTCGGCGGTGAGGGCGACGATCACGCGCGACGAATCACGAACCTTATACAGCGAGTCGAAGAACGCCCCGAGGTACCGATCAAGCCGGAGAACGTGATCATGCAGTTCCCGCGAGTCGGGGCCGTACGCGTGCCCGACGGCATCGGTCGTCGAGAGCGAGATGGCCAGCACATCTGTGCCCGCGCCCTCGCCCAGCTTCATCGCCTCGAGCCCGGCAAGCGCGAACTGCAGGGTGTGCTCGTCCATCCAGGGAAACGCCGGGAACACCGCGGCTGCACGTACGGAGTCCGTCGGAGCAAGGTGTGGGAACGTAACACCGCCTCGGCCCACGTTCTCCTGCGGCACGTCATCGGGCTCGGAATACTGCGACTCGTCGAGCAGGAGGGTCCATGCTTTGCCGGCCGACTGCGCCGGGATTCTTCGCGCGTTGAACTGTCGTACCCACTCCGGAAGCGTGTCCGCGTAGTACGTACTGGTCGTGAAGTTCCCGGTCCCGGCGTACCAGAAGACGGACTGTTTCAATCGGCCCACCGGCAGGATCGCGCCACGGTCCTTTCGCGAAACGGATAGCGCGCGCGCCTGGGAATTCTTCCGCAGGATCCAATCAATCAGGACGGTGCCTCGAAAGCGATGCGGCGAGGCGCCGGGACCACCCCCGCCGATGAGTGGCGAATTCGGGTCACCGACGCCGGCGGAATTCTCAACGATGCCGGTGCTGCGTGGAAAGCGCCCGGACATCGTCGATGCGTGACCGGGGGCTGTCTCCGTGATCGCGTGGTCGTGGGACGCGTTCGTATAGAACGCGCCGCCGCGATACAAGCGACCGAGCCCGCCGTCGAGCTGCCCCTCGAACCGCACGAAGTAGTCAGGGCGGAACTGGTCGACGGTGATGAATACCAGGAGCGTGGGGCCTGACGCGGTTGGAGTCTGGACCGCCTGAGCGCGCCCGACCGCTGGGAGTGCACAGGCGAGAGTGACCATCAAGAGAGAGCGTCGCATTCTGGCCCCAGAAAGGGTGGCGCGGGAATGTACTGCGTGAGGGCCCGGCTCGTCACACCGGGACGGGACGGGCTCAGGTCGGGACGAGGTCGGCCCGACGAGTCGCGCGGCGCCCCCACCACCTGAGAGCACCACGCCTCTGGCAACGTTGGTCTGTGTACATACCCACCAGGGTACGGCCACGGTCCGTCGGGACCGAGCCCCGTTCGGTTTGCGGCCGTTGCCCCTCGAAGCGGAAGGATGCCAATGCAACGCAGTACCGTGTTCGCCTCGGTCGTCGTCGCGCTGCTCTTCGCGGCCGGATCGACGGCAGTGGCCCAGGTACGAATGAGCCCAACGGGCGGTGCTTCGGAGCGCCCGGTCTCGATTGCGATCGGCGGTGGAGCGAGCGTGCCGATCGGGTCGTACAAGGACGCACTGAAGGCCGGGTGGAATGGCCAAGGCTCCCTGATCTTCAACCTCGGGGGATTGCCGCTGGCCCTTCGCGCAGACCTCAACTACAACCAGTTCACGTTCAAGGAGGACCTGACGTTCTCGCCGGGCGGCGGTGGCACGTTCACCCCGACCGACGATGTCACGCAACAGATCCTCGGCGGGCTGGCGAACATCACGATTCCCTTCGCCATGGGCCCGATTACCCCGTACGTCACGGCGGGCCTCGCCGGCTTCAACATCAAGACGAAGCTCGGGAACGCGGCGCCGGGTGTCGACGACGAGAGCGAAACGAAATTCGCCGTGAACGGCGGCGCGGGACTCTCCCTTCGCATCCTCGGCGCCTCCGCGTTCATCGAGGCGAAGCTCAACAACGTCTACACGGACGACAAGTTCATCAGCAATAAGGAGCTGAAGGCCCTGCAGTTCGTGCCCGTTACATTCGGCTTCGTGTTCTGACGGCCCCTGAGTGGTGCTAGAGGACCTGTTCGAGGATCGTTAGGCCGCGTGCGAGGTCGACGCGCGAGGTCACGAGGGGTGGCAAGAACCGGAGCGTGTGGTCGCCCGCGGTGAGGATCAGGAGTCCGGCCTCGCGCGCGCGCGCAACCACGTCGCCGGCGGGCTCGTTGACATCCATCCCCCACATGAACCCGGTGCCGCGCAGCGCGCGCATGCGCGCGGTCCGCGTGCCAATGGCCCGGAGCTCTTCGCCAAACCAGGTCCCGGCCGAACGGACGTGCTCCAGCAACGTCGGATCGGCGACGCGCTCGACGACGTGCAGCGCGACCGAGGCGACGAACGGACCGCCGCCGAACGTCGTTCCATGGTCGCCCGCGTTCATCACACTCGCGATCGCACCATTG
>DASURJ010000227.1:0-4201 GCA_036280115.1 Gemmatimonadaceae bacterium | reverse complement strand
TTGGGGTCAGAGTCATAAATCATCGTTCTGTTGCCGACGGCAACAGAACGATGATTTATGACTCTGACCCCAATTACGGGGCTAGATCCGCTCGACACCCGGACGCCCGCGCGTCAGCCGAAACCGGGCCGGGGTCTCGATCGGCGCGTCGGGACGCGTGATGAACGGCACCGTGCGGAACTCCGCCGTCCACACCTCTGGCTCCACCACGCAGGCGATGTAGCCGCGCCGGTTCGCGTGCCACTTCACGTGCGGATTCAGCTTCGTCGCGTTCTCCCCAGGCGTTTGCGTCCCATCGCCGCCCGAGCTGATGCTCGTCGTCACGAGCTCTGCCGCGACCACCGGACGGTCGGGGCGCGAGAAGTCGGCGTGCAGCTCGTTCATCCAGTGCGTGTGAATGTCACCCGTGAGCACGACGGTCCGGTTCGGCGCTCGGCGCGCGATGGAGCCAAGCAGTCGATCGCGCGCGGCCGGGTAGCCGGCCCACTGATCCAGTGGGAGCCGAGTCTCGGGGCCAGGATCCAGATCGTTAGGCGCGACCATGACCTGGTTCGCGAGCACGTTCCACCGCGCCGCCGACGCCGCGAGCCCCTCGTCGACCCACTGTTCCTGCCGGCTCCCGAGCATCGTCTGCGCAGGATTGGCCCACTCACCGCACGGCACGACCTTGTTCCCGTCGTCGCACGGCTGGTCGCTTCGGTATTGCCGGGTATCGAGCACCCAGAACCGCGCGAGCGCGCCCCAGTCGAATGCTCGCGTGATCGTGAGGTCGGCCCACGACCGCGCGCGAGGCACCCGCACGGGCTGGTGCTCCCACCACGCCTGATACGCGGCGGCGCGTCGCGCCTGCATCTGTTCCTCGGACTCCATCACGTTCTCGCCGATGGAGCCCGCGTAGTTGTTGTCGACCTCGTGGTCATCCCACGTCACCACCCACGGGCACCGTGCGTGCTGCGCCTGGAGCAGCGGATCGGACTTATACTGTGCGTAGCGCCTGCGGTAGTCGTCCAGCGTGCGGATCTCGAGCCCTGTGTGCTGCCGTACGCGTCCCGCCACGGGCCCGTATTCGTAGATGTAGTCGCCGAGGTGCGTCACGAGGTCGAGCTCCTCACGTGCCATGTGCGCGTAGGCGGTGAAGTAGCCGTACTCGATGTGCTGGCACGATGCGACGGCGAGCCGCAGCGGCGTGGTTGCGCCCAGTGCCGGCGTGGTGCGGAGCCGTCCGACGGGGCTCGTGGCGTCGCCGGTCATGAACCGGTAGAAGTACCATCGGTCGGGCTCGAGTCCGTCGACGTCCACGTGCACGCCGTGCGAGAGCTCGGGGGCCGCCGTCGTGCGGCCTCGCTTCACGATGGTACCAAAGCCCTCGTCGGTCGCCACCTCCCACGTGACCACGACACGAGGACCCGTCATTCCGCCGTCGGGTTCCATCGGACGCGGCGCGAGTCTGGTCCACAGCACGCCGCCCGTGGACGTTGGATCGCCCGACGCGACACCGAGCTGAAACGGATCTTCGGCGAAGCGAGGCCGGGTCGTCACGCGCCAGACGTTCGGCACCGTCGCGGTGAGTGCGGCAAGACGGCTCAGATCGGCGAGAAAGTCGCGCCGGTCCATCGGCAGCTCCGGAGGGGTTCGCCGACGAAAGTATTCTCGTTCAGTCGTTTGAGGAATACTCGGAGCGACGGCCGAGCCGCGGGGATTACGCGTGATCACCCCGCGGCCAGCCAGCGTTAGGCGGCCACACGAGGGCGCCCGTTCGACTCCCCGTGGGCGTACCCCTACCTCGCCCCCCTGCGCGCGTTGCGCCCGTTCTTACGGCGCCGGTGCGGCGATACCACGAATGGGCGTTGGCGTCCCGATGGTGCCGATGCGAGTCGTGGCTCCGGTCGTCAGATCCACCGCGTACAGATCGGAGTTGCCGCACGAGCGCTTTTCCTGCCGCGGTCCCGTCACCTTGAGGGCCACGTAGGCGATACCCGACGGCGCGATGTCGAAGCCGGTCAGGTCGTTGCTGCGGACGCCGACCGACCCGACGGTATTGAGGGTCCCGTCGTTAGGCGGGCTCTGTGTTGCGAACACCCCAAGGCCGACGTCGAGGTCGTACAACAGCGTGCCCGTTGCCGGGTCGTTGTCGGGATTCGTGTACGCGGCGCCGACGACGCGCGGTCGCGTCCCGGCGTTCGCGTCGGTCGCCACGTACGCCAGCCGACCATCGACGGCCGCAGTCGCTCCCGTCACCGGGTTCAGCCGGAGGTTCTGTCCCGTGTTGCTCACGACGCGAATCCGGTCGACGGTGGGATTGAAGTCGAACCCGAACGCCTCGCCATCGAGCGCCGGCGAGAACGGCGCCGTGCTCACCGCGGTCGCCACGCCCGTCGGGAGCTCGATGGTGTACAGCCGACTGTCGCTCCCGAGCGCGTACAGCTGTCCCGTCGCCGGACGGAAATCGATACCCTGCAACGTGGCGTTCGGTGCGAGCCCCGTCACCTGGAGCGTCCCGTCGATGACACAGGGATCGGTGCTCGAGAAGCGAATGAGCCGACCCGATGTGGTGAGGGCGTACAACGTCTGGCCGGGCGCCGCCGCGACTGTGCCTCTCACATCGGACTCGGCCAATGACGTAACTGTCGGGGGCTGCGTCTCACAGCCAGCGGTGAGCGCAGCCAGCATCACGAGCGATCTGGCCGAGTGGAGCATACGTCGCATGGGAGCGTCCCTCTGCATGAGTCCGAGTCGCGGAGGACGTCGATGTCGCCGTGCGGGCGAAACGCCTCCGGTCGCCGGCCATCTGGTCGCCCGGCAACGATCGAGGTACGACACCCGAGTGCCGCTCGGATTGTCGGCTGCGGTCTCGCTCGCCGTGCTGCTTCGTGGCAAGATGGCCTCGGTCGGCGAGTTCGCGATGTATGTCGTCAGCCAGTGCCTTGGCGCCGTTGCCGCGGCGCTGACCGTCTACGTGATCCTCGGTCGGACCTTCGCGCCGGCGCCGGGAGCGACTGCATCGGTCACTGGTGCGGTGGCGGTCGAGCTCCTCTACACGTTCGCGCTCGCGCTGGTCGTGCTCAACTCGGCGGTCGCCGTCAAGACGCTCGGCACTTCGTTCTACGAGCTTGCCATCGGGTTCACGGTCGTGGTTGCCGCGTTCGCAGGCGGTCCGATCTCGGGCGGAGCGTTCAATCCCGCTGTGGGCTTCGGTCCGATCGTCGTCGACGCGCTGATCGGAAATGGCAGCGTGACGAACCTGTGGATCTACCTCGTTGGGCCGTTGCTCGGAGGCGCGCTCGCCGCGGCCGTGTTCGGCGTCCAGGAGCAGGAGCCGATCTCACTCCACGCGGAGGCAACGCAGACCCCCGAGCAACGGCCTGCCTAACGTCACAGTGAGCGATGCCAGGCAAGCGTCCATCGCTCAGCCGTCCCGAGTATCACGGTGTCTTCTCGTTTTTCGTCGGGTATGCGGATGCCGGATACGGGCCGATGTTCTGCACGGTATAGCCGCTCGCCCAGAAGTCCGGCGGTCCCTCGCTATCCGGCACCTTGTTCTTCACCGGCTTGAGCCCGCGCTTGAGGTACGCGGCAATGTCGCGCAGCTCCTGATCGCTCATGTGCCGCCATGCGGGCCACGGCATGGGTGGCGCGAGATACTTCGGGCGCGCGGGGAAGTTGCCCTGGCCCGGCGTCATCGACGTGATCTCCACGTCCGGCGTCTCGCCGGGACGCAACCCGTAGCGCAAGGCATTGAAGATCTGTCGTTCGGTGAAGCGTCCGAGTCCCGTCTCGTTGTCCGGCGTCAGGTTCCGCGCGCGGGTGATGAACGGTCCGATCATGAACGTGTCGGCCGGCGTGCGCCCGCCCACGAGCCAGCCGTCCGCGGCCGGGTTGTCGTAGCCGCCGTGGCAATCGCCACACGCGTGGGTGATCACGAGGGTTCGCCCTCGCTTCATCTGCGCGTCCGCCGAGCCGCCGACCTCGTTCGCCGTGGGAAACGCCACGGCCGGATACGGCCCGGCTAGCTTCGCATAGTGCGCGGCCCAGAAGTCCGGCGGCCCTTCGCTGTCCAGGACCTTGTTCTTCACGGGTTTCACGGCGCGCTTGAGGTAGGCGACCATCGCCCAGAGCTCCGCGTCGGACAGGTGTCGCCAGTCCTGCCAGGGCATGGGTGGCGCAAGGTACTTCGGACGTGCAGGGAAGTTCCCCTCGCCCG
>DASURJ010000226.1:0-5721 GCA_036280115.1 Gemmatimonadaceae bacterium | reverse complement strand
GGCTATGCGAACCCGTTCACTGACGGTGCCGCGTCACAGTATCCCGCGTGGTTCGCGGGTGATCCGTCGACGCTTGACGTTACCGACAACCCGAACATTGAGGGTGGCGGCTACATCACGGCCGAGGATTACGGCATGATCCTGCTCATGCATCTGCGCGGCGGGGTGTGCGGCGGCAATCGAGTGCTATCGGACGCGGCGGTCGCGCGGATGCAGCAGGATCGCATCGGTGCCGTCTACGGCGGCTCCACGAAGAGAGCGTTGCTTCAGGGATACGGCCTGGGATGGTGGACGGATCGGACGCAGCCCGGCGTCGTTGTCGACATCGGGTTGTACGGTGCGACTCCGTGGCTGGATGTGCCACGCGGCTACGGCGCGATGATCCTCATCGAGGGCAACTCCGCGATGGGCGCGCGTCTGTGGCTCCGCACGAAGCCTATCCTCGACGAGATCTTCGACGCGGCGGCGTTCTGAAGGGTGACTTCCGTGACGTTCGCGAGTTCCACCTGTTCGCGGTCACGAGTCGCGCCGCCGTTTGATTCGCCTCAGTTGGCCGTCGCCACCAATACCAGGGAACAACGAAACACGGCTGGGCGTGGACACCCGCGAGGGTCGTCCGCGCCTGGCCGCGACTATGGTCGAGCGCCGCGACAGACCGCGACCGGCACGCCCGGCACGCGCGACCACCGCCACGACTCGTTGACCATGGGCCGTGTCATGTAGGTGAGGTACAGCAATTCCCTACCGCGCACGACATCGAGTTTCATGTGTTGAACCCGATCGCTGACGAGCTGTTCGGCCGTGACCGGTGTGTTGATCACATCCCCGTTGCGCAGTCCCGCCTCTGCCGCAGCCGACAACGGCACCAGGCTGACAACCGTCTGCACTCCCGGCGTGCGCCGGTCGAGCGCGAAATCCGGAACCACCACCTGCGTCCAGGAATGCGTGAAGCACGGACCGAACGCGTCGGGCGGCACGAACACGGTCTTCGTCCCGCGGACGACAACGGAGTCGAGCTCCGCGATAACGCCGGCGCCTAACACATCCGCCAGTGCGTCGGTGAAGGTCAGCACGCTGACCGTCTCACCGTCCGCGCTTGGAGAGAACAGCTCGAGCAGTATGTCATCGAGCGACCTTGCGCCGGTCGAGGCCTGACGAATCGCGGCATCCAGCACGAAGAAGTAGAGCGCCCCGCGCACGGACGGCAGCAATTCAGCGTTCTCGTCTGCCCGCGACGCCGCGCGGGCGGCGGCGTCCGTCGCGTTACGGTACGGGTTCCCGTGATACTGCCGCGATAGCCGATTCAGCTCGGCGACGAACCCGTTGATAGGCTGCAGCCCGAACCGCCGCTGGAGGTTCGCGGCGAAGTACGTCGCGAGCCCTTCACGCGCCCACGGACCCGCGCCCTGGAGCGAGCCGACCCAGCCGCGGATCATCTCGTGGGCGATGGTGCTCCGCAGTCCCGTGCCGTCACCGCCGGACGTCGAGCGTCGAGGAGGCCTGACGGGAACCTGCAGCATGAATGAGCGGTCCCCCGCCGTGCCCCCCGACGTGGTGGATTCCGGAAGGACGCGCAGAAAGAATCGATACGGACGTTGGACGGTGTCCCCGAAGAACGTGCTGAGCATCTTGTAGGCCTTCGCCGCCCAGGCCATGTCGGCGCGAAGGTCGAGCGCTGGTGATGAACCAAGCCATGCCGCGCTGAACCCGCTGTCGTTTCCGCCCGCAGGATATCTGCCTAACGGCCCAGCCATGAACCAAGTCGATCGGAGGCCCGCGAGCGCCGTGGTCGCTTCGGCGTCTCCGTCCCCGAGACTCGAGATGCCAGCGGAGCCCTGCTGAAGCGCGCCGAGATCCCAGCGGACGCGCACTCGGTACTGCCGCGCATCGTGCGGCAGGGCCAGGAAACCGGCACCGGCACCGCTCACGCCTCCGGCGAACGTGCGCAGGTCGACGGGCGGCCCCGCACGAATTCGACCCGGCGGAACGATCGCGCGGTAGCGGACCGTGACCGGAAAGGAAACGGAACGCGCGGTACGCCAGCGACGAACGCGGTCCAACCCGCTCGCGTGGATCGAGTCGTCCGTCCTCGTCAGCAGGACCGGTCCTATACCGTCGTCGACGCGGAAGCCGCTGATGCGATCGGCAATGCCGGGGATGTCGTTCAGGACGATCGGCGCACGAAACTCCAGCATCGGCGCCACGCCCACCGTGTCGGTCAGATGGTAGGCGACGCCGACAGCCGCGACGTTGCCGGCGCTGTTCCGCTCGGGCCGCAACGCGATCTCGATGCCGGGCATGATCACGGTGTCCGCGGGCGCATCCTGCGCCGACGTCGTGGCGGGCGTGACAAGTACCAGGGAGGCGACCGTCGCCCACCCGCGCGCGCCGGCGAAGCGGCGAGCCGGACCGCGGTCAGACATCACAATTGACCTCGGCACCGTACTCCTCGCCGCGCGCGCGAACACGGTTCATCGCCTGCATCCACGTGACTCCCGCGGCCCCATCAGTGTTGGCGATTCACATGCTGCCCCGGTCATTCCGTGCGACGCGCCCGCCCTGCGTTGTTAGGTGCGAAACTTACTGCGGCGCCTGGCCGTGGCGAACAGTCGCTGACGCCGGAGTTTGTCGCGCAGCGATCCCCATATGGGGACCACGCGAAGCACAGGAACGGAGACCAGCCGGTAGGGGGAACGCGATCGGGGCTACGGGATGGCGCACGGCGACCTGATCCATTTCTCGGACGCGGTCGGTCTGTGCACTCCGCGACCAGCTTATTATCTGCCGTCCCGCAGCAGATTGCTGGCATCGCACGGGCATAGGGTCGGCTGCGATGAGCGATCCACGTGTTGCCTGGCGTCGCTTACCCGATCGGCATACCTCCGGGGTCGATGGTCGCACGTGACGTACTCCGACCATGATGCGACAGTGAGGTTAGCACGCGCCTCGGGCTGTTGGCTCTCGAAGCGGCTTTCGCCGTCGGAGCTTGTCCCGATACCGTCGGAATCGCGCCTAACGTGGATATGCTTCGGGTTTCGCCGAGCGACGCGACAGGCTGTTAGGCCAGACGGTCCGGTGCATCGACACGCCGCGTTCCGACAGGCGCCTGCGCGACCTGCGCGCTGGTAGCGAGATCGTTACGTATCGAGAGTCGCAGGAAGCCCGAACGCGGCAACGAGCCCTGGCGTGACGAAGCTCGTCAGCCGGTCAATGGCGCCAGCGCTGATCGTTAGAAGGTCGACCGGCATCGGCTTGCTCAGACGGTGCGTCGCGACGCGGCCGTGGCCGGGTCGCCCGTGTTGGGCGTTCCGCGTGGCTCGATGAGGAGCAGGTGCACTTCCTCCCGGGCGACCGGTCGGTGCTCGACTCCGGCGGGAACCACGTAGAGGTCCCCGGGTCCCAGCGACACGCTGCCGTCGCGGAGTTCGATGGTGAGGCGACCCTTCAGCACGAGAAAGAAGTCGTCCGTGTCCGGATGGCTGTGCCACACGAACTCGCCGAGGGCTTTCACCACCATGACATCGTGTCCATTGAATTGCGTCACGGTTCTTGGCTGAAAGTGATCGGCGAACGTCGCGAGTTTCGACGCCAGGTTGATCGCGCCCATAATTACCGTCCCTCGACTCATGCCTCAGTATGCTGCCGGTTGCTCGAGATCGGCTCGGCATCCCGGCGATGGCCGCAGCACGTTAGGCGCCCTCAGCGACGGGACGCGGGCGGTCCAGCGAGCCGCACCAGGCTCTCGCCCGGGCTCATCAAACAGTAACGCCAGCGACCAGAGCGGCCACCCGCAAACATGTGGTTGCCGACAGCAACCACGCAGTTGCTCGCACGGACGTGCCCAGCGAACCCTGACTCTGTCATTCCGAGCGTACCGTCAGGAGGAACGCCAGCCGCGTCGTCGGCTGGCGCGTAGCCGTCACGCGCGGCAGTATGATTCGCCGCGCGCTCCTGATCGAACGCGCGCCACCATTCATGCGCGAATCGGGAGTCGTTTATGCCCCACTGGCATCGTCCGCTCGGGTCCATCGGCGCCGTGTGCGTCGCCACCACCGTCACCGTCACGCTCGCCGCCCAACAGCCGACGCCGGTCGCATCCTTCGCCGAACCCGGCATCTCCCCCGACCGCACCGAGATCGCCTTCGTGTCCGGCGGAGATATCTGGACCGTCCCGATCACCGGCGGCGTCGCCCGGCTGCTCGTCTCGCACCCCGCGACCGAATCGCGCCCGCTCTTCTCTCCCGACGGGCGCCGCCTCGCCTTCGTCTCCACGCGAACCGGCGGCGGCGACATCTACGTGCTCACGTTCGCGTCGGGCGACGTTCGCCGAGTGACGTTCGACGACCTCCCCGACCAGCTCGACGCCTGGTCGCCGGACGGACGATGGCTCTACTTCTCGTCGTCGAGCCGCGAGATCGCCGGCATGAACGACGTGTTCCGCGTGAGCGCCGACGGCGGCACGCCGATGCCGCTCGCCGCCGACCGCTACACGAACGAATACTGGGCCGCCCCGGCGCCTAACGGTCCCGCGGTCGCCATCACCGCGCGCGCCACGACGTCCGGACAATGGTGGCGGCTCGGGCGGAGCCACCTCGACGAGTCGGAGATCTACATCCTCCGTGACCCGCAGGCGATGCGCTACGAGCGCGTGAGCACCGGCAAGTCGAAGGACACCTGGCCCATGTGGACCGCGGACGGCAGCACGCTCTACTACGTCTCCGACCGCGACGGGCCGCAGAACATCGTGCGCCGACCACTCGGAGGGCAACCGACAGCCGTTACCCGCTTCACGGACGGACGCGTGCTCTGGCCGACCATCTCCCCGGACGGGGCGATGATCGCGTTCGAGCGCGACTTCCAGATCTGGACGCTCGACACGAAGTCGGGCGAGGCCAAGCCTGTCTCGATCACTCTGCGCGGCGCGCCGGCAGGGCAGGCAGTCGAGCGGCTGACGCTGACGAACGGCATCGAGGAGCTCGCCCTCTCCCCCGACGGAAAGAAGGTCGCGTTCATCGTGCGCGGCGAAGTGTTCGCTGCCTCGTCACGCGATGGCGGCACGGCCGCGCGCGTGAGCACCACCGCCGCGCGCGAACGACAGGTGCGCTGGGCGCCGGACAGTCGCCAAATCGTCTACGTGTCCGACCGCGACGGGACACAGGGACTCTACCTCTACGACTTCACGACGCGCCAAGAAACTCGGCTTACCCAGGCACCGGGCGGCGACGTGTCGCCGCACTTCTCGCCGGACGGAAAATCGATTGTCTTTCAGCGCGGCGCCCGCGAGCTGCGCGTCATCGACGTCGACACCAGGCGGGAGCGACTGCTCGCGCGCGCATACCTTGAGCGCGTGCCCTTCACGTCGGACGGTTCGGTGACGTGGTCGCCGGACGGGCGTTGGATCGCGTACCTCGATCAGGCCGGGAAGCAGTTCCGCAACGTGTACGTCGTGTCAGCCACCGGAGGCGAGAGCCGGCAGGTGACGTTCCTCGCCAACGTATTCGGCGGCACGATCTCGTGGAGCCCCGACGGCAGCTACCTCATCTACGACTCGTCACAGCGGACGGAAGAACGGCAGCTGGCGCGCATCGATCTCGTGCCAAGAACGCCTCGCTTCCGCGAGGATCAGTTCCGCGACCTGTTCCGCGTCGAGACGCGGAATCCCTCGCAGCCAAACCCGAACACGCAGCCCGCGCCCACTCCGACGCTGCCCGCCGATCGCCC
>DASURJ010000225.1:0-9103 GCA_036280115.1 Gemmatimonadaceae bacterium | reverse complement strand
GCCGACATCCACGTCACCGTCATCGCTCGACTCACGGAGGTACGTCACGAACGAGCGATGCCCTTTCGGGTCCGCCACGAGCGGGCAGAACACGTCACCATGAGGGAGTGGCACGTACCCGGACTGCTCGCTTTGCGGAATGCCGACGCCGCAGCGCGTCGGCGTGGGGATCTGAGCCAGGGACGCAGCCGGCGAGACGCCGACCGTGGCGACCACCCAGACCATATGGATTACACCACGACGCATGCGCATGTCGTTCCTCCATCGGAATTCGTTAGGCTGCCTGGCCGTACGGCGTCGACGTCATGCCCGTGGGGCGTTGCCCGGACTCTCGCTGGTGAGCGCGCGCACGCGCTTGCGCGCCACCCAGATGCCGACGGCCAGCACCACGCCGACGATACCGAACAGGCCCACGAGTGCGGCCTGCATGGCCCGGCCCATCTGTATGAGCCGGACGGCGGCGTACAGGTAGTAGAGGCCGAACACGAGCGCGAACGCGGAAAGGAACGGCAGGAGAGCGAGCGAGAGTCGACGCATGGTCTCGGACCGGCTAGTGTGGAAGATGGGCTCAGCGCACGTCGTCCGCCGAGATCTCGGGGTCGACGACGACCGTCGGCGTCGCCGGCTGCTCCGGTACGCCGGGCGCATCGGCTTTCACCCCGGTCGTGCCTTCGTCATCCTTTTTCTCGCCGCCGATCTCCGACAGCGCGTCCGACGAGATCCATCCGTGCATGGCGGCGTGCTTCGCCGCGGCGAGCGTGTCGTCCGCCAGGACGAGCGTCGAGCCGGATTCGGCGACCTCGCGCGCGAGTGCCTGGATCCGTGCCATTCGCTCAGCGTGCGGGGTGACGTTGCGAATGTAGACGGCGCGGATGCGTCCTGGGTAGTCGCGTACCAGCTCGGTGTAGATCTCGGGATCCTCCTGACCGCTGTCCCCTATCAACAGGAACGGCAGCTCCGGGTACGCGTCGAGGATCTCGCGAATGACTGTCCCCTTGTGGCGTGCGTGTCGCTCGCTGAGCCGCCCGAGATCCCAGTCGCGCAGCAGCAATGGGCCGGTCGGAATGCGCTGCGCCTCGAGAAACCCGTCGATCACGTCGTAGAGGTTCCACGGGCTGCTGGAAACGTAGAAGATGGGATTCGCCTCGACGCCCGTCGCCCCGCGCTCGAGCGCACGATAGAACGCCGCCACACCGGGGAACGGCAGGCGCGTCAGTGCGTTCTCCAGCAGCACCTTCTTCGCGGCGCGGAGAAAGCTCGTCACCTCCGACTGGAGCACCGTGTCATCCATGTCACTCACCACGCCGACCGTGGCGGTGGGCGCCGGCGCGAGGACGCGCGCCTCGCCGCGCACCTCGCGCCCGTTAGGCGGATCGGCCAGGTCGAGTGACACCCGATACCACCCGGGCTCGGGAAGCGGCTCGGCCACCGTCATCCAGTGGCGGAGAAAGCCCTCGTCGTCGGCGACGAGCTCGAGTGGCTTGCCCGGGCTCGCCGCCATGATCCGCGCGCGAACTCGCGCGAACGGCAACGGATCGCTCTCGATTCGCCTGAGCGACGCGATCAGGTTGCGCCACGACGACTGCGCGGAGTCCGGGGCGCGAACGCCCTCGTCCTGTATCACCCGTCCCAGGACGAGCACCCGCTCCGCCGTTCCGTACCCGCGGTAGCCGACGACCTGCACGGGATCCGGATCGATGGCGCGCGCGACAGCACCGGCAGTCCGCCGGGCCTGCCAGGCCAGCTCGCCGAAGAGACCGATCAGATCGTCACGCCACTGGGACATGGGTGCCTAACGCCACCGACGCAGTCGCGGCAGACGTTTACCGCGGCGTGCCGCGACTCACCACGTCGTTCACTGGCCGAGCGAGCCGGCGAGCGTCGGGAGGGCGCCGATGAGCCACACCACGGCAGCGGCCATGGCGGCCTTGCCGCGGCTGATCTTGCCCGTCACGGCCAGCCCGATGGCGAGGAGCACCGTCACCCAGAGCGTGAACACGTCAAGCCGGCCCACGAGGCCGAGGAGCAGCGGTGATGCCGTATCGGGGTCGAGGAATCTGCCCGGACCCAGTGAGAGGCTGAACCGGTGATCCAGCGTCGACGGGTCGACAATGAGGCCCTGCACGCGGTTGACGATCCCTTCGACCACACGCGGCACGTACGCGAAGGCGGACACCACGAGCGCCGCATTCAGCGTCTGCCGCGCGTCGAAGAACTTGCCGACGAGCCACAGGACGACGCCGATCATGAGCATCACGATCGGCGGGAAGACGAACGCGGTGACGGAGCCGATGCCCGTCGTGAACCGCCTGGCCGCCTCGATCTGCTCGGGCGTGAGCTGCTGCCCGCGGGCCGCCATGCTGCGCTCCATCTCCGCTTCCATGATGGGCTCCATCAGGTCCCGGTTCGCGAAGAACGTGAGACCGACCAGCACGCTGACGATGAGAAGCGGTGCCCAGAAGCTGGCGTTCTCGCGCCGGGCGAATACCGACGACGGCGCGTAGAAGATGTCCATGAAGTCGTCGAGCAGCGACGCTTTCTCGGGCGTCGCGGGCGCCGAAGGCGGCGCGTCGTACCCGGGGTCGGACGGAGACGTGGAAGGCTGGGTCATTGCGCGGGATGTCCACCGAAGGGAGGCGTCGCCCACGAAGATGGCCCCGGACGGGGATGCTGTCCAGCGCCGGCCGCCGAAGACGAGCGCGCCCGGCGGACGTCCGCCGGGCGCGCGTTCCACCGGCCCGCTGCCTGTCGTTAGGCGTCCCTACCGGCGAGCCGTCTTGCGCCCGGACCGCCGGCTACTCGACCGCCCGCGGCTCGTGGAGCGCCGCCGCCCGTTGGCGCGCGTCCCCGTGCCGTTGCCGTTCATGCCCTCGTCGTCGTCCGCGTGCTCCGCTTCGATGTTGATCGAGCTCGCGGCGAGCTCGGTCAGCAGCTTGTCCGTCTGGCCTTCCTCATCGAGCGTCTCCTGAAGGAGACTCGCCTGCTCCGGCATGCCGAGCTGCTGCGCGTACGTGCGCACGGTGCCGTAGGCCGCAATCTCGTAATGCTCCACGCGCTGCGCCGCAGCGATCAATCCCGCGTCGAGCACCTCGGGCTCGGGCCGCTCCTTGATGAGGTCCTGCCCTTCCTCGATGAGTCCTTCCATACCCTTGCACTTCTTCCCGCGCGGGCTCTCGCCAAGCTGGCGGAAAATCCGCTCGAGCCGCTTCACCTGGCGCTGCGTCTGTCTCTCGTGCTGCGTGAACGCGCGCTGCAACTGACGATCCGAGGCGGCCTTCGCCATCTTCGGCAACGCCCTCAGAATCTGCTGCTCGGCGTTATAGATATCCTTGAGCTCTTCGACGTAGAGCTCCTGCAACGAATTCATCTGCACTGGTGCCTCCCGGCCGGATGCCGAATCGAATGACCGCGTCTTCTAAGGAATGCCAGCACCAATGCAATGGAGATGCCGCGCTCATCCGGCGAAGTCGAAGTCCGGCCAACGGTGCGGATCAGTCCTGGATCGGACTCGCCCGGCCTGACGCACCAGCCCCCGCACCAACGAAACCGGGAAGCGAGCGGATCCGGATTCGCCGAACCGGCGCGGCGGAATCGCCACGCAGCGCTCCCAACGGAATTCGGCGCACGATGACCGTGCCCCGGTCGACCAGGCGACCGCCTGCCGAAGGCGCCGACGCATGGCTCACCGCGGAATCCAGCACGAAGCGGTCGGCCCTCACGATGAACACCGCGTCACGCCCGCGATCACCCATCACCTCGTCCGCCACCGAGATGCGCGGAGCAGCCACTGCCATCGCGACGAGCGCGCACACACTCATGCCGAGCGCCCCGCGAGTCGAATGGCCGCGACTCCCGTGACCGCCGCCGAGGATTCGCCGAACACGCTGCACCAGTGGTGACCCGGGACGCTGCACCATGGCAGACATTGCGCGCTGCCGAGGCGCACACCCGACCCATTCCGCCACCGCGGCGAGGCACTTGGCGAGCGTCACCGGCTGGCTCGTACGCTGCACCGCCCAGTCATCGCACAGAAACTCGGCGACCGCCTGCATCCGGTGTCGGGCCAGGCGGTTGAGGGGTTGAATGAAGAACACGGCCTCGATCACGCGCGCGGCGATGAGCCAGTGCGGATCGCGTCGCACCACGTGCGCGACCTCGTGTGCCAGCATGCTCTCCTGTTCGGAGGCATCGAGCTCCACGAGTGCTCGGCGCGGGAGGCACACCTCGCCAGTCGCGAGCGCGACGGGACTCGCAAGGTTCGCCGAGCAGGTGAGCGTGATGTCGCGCCGAACCCCCGACCGCGCGAGCAGCGCATCGAGTCGCGACGCGATAGGCGCGTCATGGAGCGGCGTGCGATCGTCGAACGCGCGCACCGCGCGCGCGTGCGCCCAGGTCAGCCACAGGAGTGCGCCACCCGCACCGGCCGCCCAGAGCACGATGGCGAGAGCCGTCCACTTCGTGCCACGCGTGTCCGCGACAAAGAGCCGAGTGCGGTTGCCGTCGACGGTCTCGCGCACCGCAAACCGCAGCGGCTCTCCCCCGTGAGCGCGCCGCGCGTCGAGCCGCAGCTGACCGCCGAGCGGCTCACGCGCAACCACCGTCTGCACCGACGCCGAGACGAGCCCGCCCACGAGCGCGAGCTTCCAGAGCACATCGCGAGTGGTGTCGCGAAGCGTTCGCAGCGACGTCACCGCCCAGACGCCCAACACCAGGAGCGTGCTGTGCACGAGGTACGTCAGCATCCACGCGGACGCGGCGTCGGCGAGACGCAGGATGAACGGCTCAGCGAACATCGCCGCTCCGCTGCTTGCCATTCCCGTTCGACGTATCCCCCTCGGCTTCGGCAATCATGCGCTTCACGCGGTCGAGGTCACCGGGATCGATGTCACGCGACCGCAGCAGGTGACTCATCAGCGCCGCGGCACTTCCGTCGAACAGGAGCATGGTCAGCTCCGACACCATCGACCGGCGGACGTCCTGTTCGCTCACGAGGGGACGGTAGACGAACTGACGGCCATCGAGGCGGTGCGCAATCACCCCTCGCTTCTCGAGACGTGAGAGGAGCGTGGCGATGGTCGTCTGCGCGAGATCGCGGTCCGGCCGTAGCCGTTCCTGCACCTCGAGCACCGTCGCCTCGTCGCGATCCCAGAGGATGCGCATGATCGCGAGCTGGAGGTCGGTCAGGGACGTGGTCACAGGCAAGTGTGGTCGTTGAGGCCAGGTGTAAGCCGGGCCAGGGCCGGAGGCTCGAGTTCGGACCAGGCTCGGCTTTGCGGACACGAGGACCGAGCCGGATGACTGTTCTGTGAGACAAACGCCGCAGCCGAGGGGTTGCCCTGTCCGGACCGGAGGGCCACCCCCGAAAGAAAGGGTTGCGCTCGACCGCTGGCGCGCCAAGTTCACGTCGTCCCACATCCAGATACCCACCGGTACGCTCGACGAGCCGCCTCGGCTCGCCGCGCGGCCGAATCATTCCATTGAGGAGCCTGCCTGATGACACGTATGACGCTCGGCACGGGAGCGCGCTTCGCGGTTGTGGCGTTCCTGCTCGCCGGTTGCGGGAACACCGAAACGGCGCAGACGGATTCGGTTACGAGCGCCGCTCCGGCTGCCGCCGCCGCCCCCAACATGGTGACGTTCACAGCGGACGACTTCACCTTCCAGGGGCCCGACACGATTCCCGCCGGCCTGACCATGTTCCACCTCGTCGCCAATGGCCAGGACCTGCACCACTTGCAGCTGGTGAAGCTCGAGGAGGGCAGGACTTACGCTGATTTGCAGGCGGCGCTCAAGGCGGGTGGTCCTCCACCTCAGTGGGCGGTCGCGTACGGCGGCGTCAATCCGCCAGCGCCGGGCGGTATGACCATGGCGACACAGACCATGGAGCCTGGGAACTACGCCGTTGTTTGCTTCGTCGAGGGCCCCGACAAGGTGCCGCACATTGCCAAGGGGATGATGAAGCCGCTGACGGTGACGCCCGTCGAGAACGCGAACATGACGGAGCCCTCGGCGGACGTCACCATGACGCTGAGCGACTATACGTTCGCGTTCTCCAAGCCGCTGGCTGCTGGTCGGCAGATGATCAAGGTGGAGAACGTCGCCACCCAGCCGCATGAAGTCGCGCTCGTTCAGCTGGAGCCGGGCAAGACACTCGAGGACCTGGGCAAGTGGGTCCAGGACTTCAAGGGCCCGCCGCCGGGGAAGCCGCTGGGTGGGATTCCAGCCGTCAAGCCGGGGAAGAACGCGTACTTCGAGGTCGACCTCGCGCCGGGCACGTACGGCCTGATCTGCTTCGTCCCGGACGCCAAGGACGGCAAGCCGCACCACGCGCATGGGATGGCGCAGCAGTTGACGATCAGCTGAGCTGGAAAGCTCCGTTGGGGGTCAGAATCCTAACGCATCGTTCTGTTGCTCCGCAACAGAACGATGCGTTAGGACTCTGACCCCCGACGCATCCATCTGTCCCGTCATCAGCGCTTGGCAGGCGGCGTGACGCTCGCCTTCCACGCCGCCTCCAGCCCGGCCACGTCGCGCGGGAGCGATACCGCCTGCGCGATCACGGACGACAGCGGTTCCCCCCGCCGGGTTCGGTCCACCAGCTGCTTGACGATCCCGCGGCCCTCCCGAGCCCACATGAACTCGATGATGCTCGCGGCCTGAAGCGCCGCGAGCATCTCCGGCGGAAGCCGGCGTGGTGTGGTGCCGATCGGGCGCCCCCGGCTATCGGTGCGGCGCTGGTTGCCGACCGCGGTCTCGCTCGAGACGCCCGAGGGAACGGCCGACTCCGAGATGCGCATCCGCGTCAGGGAGTCGAGAGGGATCAGGTCCTGGAGCTGCGATACGATCTGGCTGTTTCTCGCCGAGCTGGTCGGGAACCCGGTGATCATCTGGGTCACGCCGGCGACGACCCAGTCGGGGAGTGCGCGCGCGGCCGCGCTGTCGGTTCCCAGCACCCAGGCACGCGCCACCTTGTTTCGCACGGACGACACGAGGAACCGCGCAATGGGCAGCGGATTCCCGGAATTGTCGCGAGGCACCTCCACGCGCTCGTAGATGGTGACCGGTGCGCTCGTCGCGCGCACGAGGCTGTCCATCTTCACGCTATCACCGGGCTCGACGACGAGCGCGACAGTCGTGCGCGGCGGCAGCGTTTGGAGGTAGCGGCGATACGGAAGCTGGGCGTCGTCCAGCAACAGAAAGATGCCGCCGAGTAGCGAGGGATCGCGCGAGATGACGACGACGTTGTTGCTGTCGATGGCGAAGAATCGATCGTCGGGCGTCAGCTGGTAGGTCTGAATCGTCGGCTCGAACCCGGGGATCCCCGAGGTCTCGGGCTGCGGCCCCGAGGAGCAGGCGGCGGTAAGTGCGACCGCGGCGATCGCAGCACCCATGGCTGCCGTGAGCGAGCGGCTGGTACGAGGCACGGCGGCTGCGGCAAATCCGTTCATCGCGTTCGGGTCCGTTCCGTTCGGGTCATGGAGTGAGCCTGAGTCTGGTGGAACTTACTACTATATGATTGATGCGATGAGCGGGCTCACGATTTCGGAACAAGCGCCACGACGCGAACCGGACCGCCCGACCCGCCCTCGATCTTCATTGGGAGCGCGAACACGATCGCGCCGGTAGGCGGCACCAGGTTCAGGTTCGTGAGATTCTCGAGACCGGGCACGTTCGCCGCGGCGGCAATGCGGTGGACCATGAAGTCCTTGGACGGCCCGTAATCGATGGACGCGACATCGGCACCGATGGCGGCGACGTGGCGTTCCTGGACGAGGAGCCGTGCGGCCTCCACGCCGAAGCTCGGGAAGTGGAGGCTGGACGCGTCGTTGGGGGTGTCATCGCCCAGGTACGCTTTCCGGTCGGGCCATCGGCTGCTCCAGCCGGTGCGCAGCAACACGATCGAGCCGGCGGGGATGCGGCCGTTGGCGCGCTCGAAGGCCGCGACGTCGTCACTCGTTAGGCGGTAGTCGTCGTCACCGCGGGTCTTCGCCGTGACGTCGATCACGACGGCCGGGGCGATCAGCTTCTCCAACGGGATGCGATCCACGGTGTCGTGCCCCTCCCCGAAGTGAATCGGGGCATCCAGATGCGTCCCCCCGTGTTCCGGCGCCGAGAACGCGTACGCGGAATAGAACCATCCCCCGGGCGTGGGCCCGTACGACAGCTGGTCGAGCTTGAACGCCGTGGGTGACGTCGGCCAGTAGAGCGTCCGCGAGTTCAACGCGTGCGTCAGGTCCACCATGCGGTACCGGCTCAGGTCGAGCTCCTGCGCCCCAACGATGGGCGGACTGACAAGGCACGCCGCGCAGAGTGTCGTCACCAAGGTTCTCATATCCGCTCCAGCCGAAATACTTCGGTACGTTAGGGGTCAGACTCCTGACCAATCGAAAACGTGCGGGGCGCCATCGCGGCGACGCACGAAACGCGGTCCCCGCGGCCACATCGGACGTGCGCGGCTCATCCGATATGCCATGAGGGCAACGTCCGAGCAAGGCACGGTCGAGCGGCACGAGGGACGTTTCCCGGCCTCAGCGATTCTTCGTCCGACCGCGCGGGCCTTGGACTGCCTCTTGCTCTCCCCCCCGGGTCCGTGCGTGGCGCCGTTGCGCCCGTCTCACCAGGCCCTCGGCCTGGACAAGTGTCCTCGTGTCGTATAGGAGGTCTCGTGAACGCTCGTAGAATCACTGCCGCTTTTCTCGCGCTCGTCAGCGCCGCCACCCTTGCCGCGTGCGATGATGACGATGACGATCCGATCGGCGTCGGCAACGACAACACTACGGTTCGCTTCTTCAACGCCGCGTCCGGCGGGCTGAACCTCGATATCGCGCAGGGTGGCACGGTCGGTGCCGGCAATGGAAACATCGCGTTCGGCAGCGCCAGCTCGTGTACGCGCGTGAACAACGCGAACCATCAGCTGGCCGTGCGAACCGCGAACAGCACCACGAGCTTACCGGGCTTTTCGCCGGCGTTCGCCGCTGGGGGCACGTATACGGTTCTCGTGACGGGGAGCGCGACCGCGCCTGTGTTTACGACGCTCGACGACGACTTCGATGCACCCGGCGCGGGCAACGCCGCGGTGCGCATTATCAACGCCACCAGCAGT
>DASURJ010000224.1:0-13381 GCA_036280115.1 Gemmatimonadaceae bacterium | reverse complement strand
CCGGAATCACTCTGACCACGCGCGTTCTCGCACGTGGGCTCCTTTCACGGGTATTGGACGGCCCCCCGGAAGCCTCGCCATGGCCGACACCGTCTGCCACCGGCCACGCTGCCGAAACTCAGCTCTTCGACGAGCTCACGAGAACGCTCCTCCCGGCCAACCTGCCGAAGTCGTTGCGGATATCACGCGCCGATCGGCGTGAGGCGCTCGACGAGGCCGCCTCCCTCATTCACGAAGTAGGGCTCGAGGACTTCGGCGTGTGGTGCGATCTCGTCACCCTGGGTGGGACCAGAGCGCTCGCCACATCCCCGGCGTCACCGGAGGGCGCTCACATCGCACTCCTCGAGTTCCTGTTCGAGCGCGCGGAGGCCGTAGTCGAGGACCTCGATCCCCTGCTCGCGGTCGAGCGGGATGCCTCGTTCTGGGAGTTCTCGCGGTGGAGCGCCTCGCCCCCACCGGGGGCCATGGTGGGCGAGGTGGCCGATTTTTCGCGAACGGTGCGCGAGCAGGAGTATAGCCTCGCCGACCGCAATACGATCGCGTTAGGCACGTCCGTGATCGCCGAGCTGGCGAGGGACTCGGGGTTCGCGGAGCTCTTCCCGCGCCAGCATCGGATGGCCACGGCGCTCACCGAATCGGTCGTGGACGTGTTCGACATCGTGTCGCGCGAGGGGGTGCGGACGACGTTCCGGTCGCTGAGCGACAACCGCACGTTCCAGGTGCGTGAGCACATGGATGAAATCCAGTACCGTTCCGGGTGGATCGCGGCCGGCCGGCTGCTTCCGTTCGATGACGACACGTATCTGCGATCGCCCGGGATGCTGTTCTTCAAGCCTCAGCTCGCGGAGGAGACACGAGCCGCCACTCGGCTGTTCGACGGCATGCGAGCCACCATGACGCCGTCGCTGGCGATCGAGGCATTCATCTCGTCAGCCATGTTCGGGGTGCCGGTGCCGCGTGAGGTGAAGCCTGCGCGCTCGAGAGGCGACGCCCGCACGCTGCTCGAGATGATCGATGACATCGTCGCGGATGCGGAGCTCGATGAGGAGAGCGTATCGAGTGACCTGTACTACGTGCCGGGTCATCGCACGGAGACGAGCTCGCCGCATTCCGGGATCCGGCTCGACTCGACCGTGCAGGGGTACATGGCGGCGCTCGAACGGCAGGCGACCGGCGGCGGGCAGGGACGTCAGCAGCGCGCGCGGACACCGAAGCGAAGAGGAAAGCGCCGGAGATGAGCACGAGCCACCTATCGTCCACCGTCGAGCTCCTCGCGGCCGAGCGGGCCGCGCTGACGGCCGCCGTTGCGCGCGTCCCGGTGGAGCTCCAGTCCCGTTCCCTCGCTCCCGGCCGGTGGTCCGTCGTGGACGTGATCGACCACCTCACGCGAGTCGAGACCGGGATCGCGCGACTCCTCCTCAAGCGCGGACGTCCAGGGGAGAACGGACCGGTTCCAGAGGGAAAGGTTCTCGCGGACCTTCGGCTCACGTCCGAGCACGTTGCGCACCTCCGCGATCGCGCGCATCGGATCGAGGCGCCCGAACGCGTCAGACCCTCGGGGACCGCGGACCCGGCCACCGCGTGGCAAGCGCTCGAAGCGGCTCGCGGTGAGTTGCTTCGCGCGTTTGCCGCGGCCGACCCGGACGCGCTCGACAACGCCGTTCACGAGCATGCCGTCCTCGGGCCATTGGTGCTTCGCGATTGGGTCACCTTCGTGGCGCACCACGAGGCGCGGCATTGCGCGCAGGTGGCCGAGATCGCGGATGCGCTCGTTGCATCCGGATCGGACGCGTCGCGGGGATGACGGCGCCAGAAGAGAGATGAGCCCGTGCGGCAGCTTCTCATCATGGGCGTAATGCCCACGATGAGAAGCCGCCGCGTACCGGACCTCGAGAGCTGACCGGTCGGCAACCGGGCTACTTGCGGCGGAACGTCTTGACGTCGCGTTCCGCTGCCGCCGGAGCGACCCACGGCTCCGTCTCGAACGTGTACGCCGTGGCTCTGGCGCTCCCGTTCTGGTACGATCCATCCGTCAACACCATGGACGCGCTCCAGGGCCGCGCCACGGTCGTGCATGCGACGGGTTCGGTCGCGGCCGAGTGAATGTCGACCACCTGCTTCCCGACACGCTGGTCCTGATGCAGCTCGAGCGCCAGCTTGAATGACTCGTCGCGCGAGCATCGCACCGTCCCCGTGAGCACCGCCCACCCGGTCTGCTGATTGACGATCGCGGTCTGATCGATGGTGATCGTGACGGCAGTGCGGTCGGCGAACTCGAACGCACCGAGGTCGCAGTTCGCATCGCGCGGGAAGAATCGCTGGTCCATCTGGACGCTGCAGCTCGTGCCCGCATCGATCGCCGGACTGCCAGCGAGCAGCGCGTGCGTCATGGTCGGGCCGCCGTTGTCCGCGAGTCCCGCGAGCTTGGGATCGTCGATGATGACCTCACTCGGACCGCCGCAAGTATCGTCGTCCGAAACGTTCGCGCCCTCGCGCGCGAGCGTCGCGTTGACGTAGATCACGCAGTTCTCCCGCGCATTGTTCGCCAGGATCGAGTTGCGAATCGTCACCGCACCGTAGCCACTGCCCACGCCGCCGGCAGGGTTGTTCGCAATGGTGCTGTTGATCACGACGACCGTGTCGCCCATCACGGCCGCGTAGCCGGGTGTCTGCGGGTTCTCGGTCGTATTGTTGCTGACCGTACTGTTGATGAGGGTGATGTTTCCGCCGTAGAGCATCCCACCGGCGTCACCCACGTTGCCGTAGACCGCGGTGTTCTCGACGAGCAGGTTCGCGTCCCCGTAGAGGACGCCCCCGATCCCTTGGGGGGAGTACCCACCGGTCAGCGACAGATTCCGGAGCGTGAGGTTCCCGGTGAACCGGGCGTCGAAGATCCGTTCCTTGCCTCCGCCGTTGATCGTGATCCCCGCGCCGGCGGGGCCTTCGATGGTCACGGATTCCCGGATGTACAGCACGGAATCGAGCACGATCGTCTTCCCTGCGATGCTCGGGTCGAAGCGAATGATCTCGCCGCCCGTGGTGAAGCTGAGTGCCCACCGCAGCGACCCGAGCCCCGCGTCATTCGTGTTCGTTACGAGGAAGACATCCCCGGCAGCGGCATGGGGTCTCAGGGGCCCTGAGACCCCGGGCGAGGTCGGCTCTCCGTCGGCGCACGCGGCGAGTGCCACGACCGAGGCGAGCGTGAGTGCGAGCGGCCAACGGCCGCGCCGCGATGCGATAGCGTACATGGACTGGCTCCGTAGGGTGTGAGTTGCCTGCGACCAGTTAGGCGAAACTCACCGCCGAATCGAGCCAGAGGCCGAGTCGCTGATCGCGGGACGCGGCGCCGACCTCTCGTGCCTCAGCGGGAATCGGAGAGACGCGCCAGCTCGTCCTGGTTGTCGCGCAGCAACTTCACGTTATCCGGCCTCACGTGCGCCGGTGGCCCGGCCACAGGCTGCCCCAGTGCCTTGCGCATCTCCGCGTCCGCCAGGTAGCGCGCCGTGTAGAAGTACGCGAGATAGGCCGTGGCGAACTCGCGAGGAGCGAGACCGCTCGCTGCCACGGCGCGCTTGGCCGCCGCATAGCGGTCGATCACCCCCAGAATGTCCTCGATGCTCATCGCAGGCTGGCTCATGGCCGTGTTGATCGCCTGGGCATCCGCCCCCGCGTTGACGCCCTTGCCCGCGGTAATGAGCTTGCGGAGCGTGGGCATGGTGAGGCGGTATTCGCCGATCGCGCGGAGCGTCGCCGGGCCCTGCGCGCGGGCAGACGCCGTCGTCGCCAGGAGACCGGTGAGCGTTAGGCAGCCGGCAACGATGACGCTCTGCCCGGTACGACCGAGGCGCAGATAATGGTGTGACATGGAGCGGTCATTCCTCCAACAGGTGAGGGTCTTCCTGGCGAGCCACGTCGATCCCGCGCTGCCGATCACTTGCCCGCCTTTACGACTACCGATGCGACGGCCTCGGACGCACGCTCGACGAGTGGGGTGAGCACGTCCTCGCCGTCCGATTTCGCGGTTCGCTTCTCCGACTTCTCGAGCAGGACGGTGCCGTCCGCTGACTCGAGGCGATATCCCAGCTCCAGTACGTCCTTCGTCTTGAACCCGTAGGTCATCTCTCGCACGGCCGCGGCCGCCGACGTCGCCGCATTCGCCGCGATCCGCGCTTCGGTCGAGCGCGCGCCCCCGAGGACCTCGCGCGCGCCAGCTTCAGCCACGCCGCCGGCCGCGCGACGAAGGAACCCGTTGTCCTGCTTCCGCTGGTGCTTGATCGTCGTGAGCAGCACGTACCGACAGCTCGCGAGCCTGGCCTCCTCGCGCGCCTGCGACGCCAGCCGCGCGTTGAGCGGCCGAGCCCCGAGCGACGGACCGGTGAGGAAGCTCGCGAACGCCTCGCGCACGGCGGCAATGGCGGTTTCGCTGTTGCCGGCCACCATTTCGGCGCGTGTGGGCGCGAGACAGATGGGGGCGGTCTGCGTGGTGTCCTGCGCGAACGCCGTCGCGAACGGGAACACGAAGAGCATTCGAGCGAGATGCGAGTGAAACGACATGAAGACTCCTGTGGTCATTCGGATTCAGTGGTGACGTCATTGCTCCGACGCCCGCTGCAGCAGGACATCCGTGACGACCCGGCCCACCGCATCACGCCGGAGGTAGCGAAGCCGCGGTACACGCGGACTCGATGCACACGGTTCGTACGCCGCAAGGCGGACCAGTGACGAAACCGCGTAGGTCGCCGCGGGATGCGGGCTGACGGTCGGGTCCGATGGGCTTCGGCCACCTAACGACTGGAGTGGCGGGAGCAGTTCCAGGGAGACCCTGGCCGCGTCCAGGCGATGGCGAACCGTGTCGCCCGACGCGCTCACCTCCACGCTTTCGACCGGCCGCGTGACAACGAGCGCGCGGTCGTCCGGCCGAAGCGGCCCGATCATGGCCGCGACGCGCGAGCCGGAGGCATTCTCGGAAAGCCACAGCCCCGGGGCCGGGGCCGCGACCGCCGGCCGGAGCGAGTCGCCTGCGCACGGGTCGACCTGCCCGTCCGCCGAAGCCACCGGAGGCACCGTCTCGGCCCCCGCCGGGCGCTCCCGGCAAGCGCCGATGGCGGCGAGAGCGGCGGCGAGAGCGACAGCCGTCAAGGTGAGGGACGACGCCGTAGGGGCGTATCGAACCTGTGCGCGCATCGAATCCGCGTTGGAACGCCCCCACACTCACGCCCAGGCGTTGTCGTGCTGCGACCGGGTTCCGTTACCGGGGGATAACGGCACACGGTCGAGCGAGTTGCCGGCCATTGCGTCGCTCGATACTGTTGGCCGGTCATGAGCGAGCTCCTCACCCTCGGCCGCGTCCGCCTGGCCACCGACGGCGGCGCCGACTCCACACCCCCTGGAGCCCAGCCGAAGCGCGTCGCACTGCTCGCCTACCTCGCCCTCGAGACCGCCGCGGGTCCGGTCCGACGCGACGCGCTCCTCGCGCTGTTCTGGCCCGAGCTCGGTGAGGACGAGGCCCGTCGCGCACTACGTCAGGGGCTTCACCATCTGCGTCGTGTGGTCGGCGAGAATGTCATCGTCGCCGCAGGGGACGAGCTCACGCTCAATGATGGCACCTTCCAGTGCGATGCGGTCACCTTCGAGCGACTCGTAGCCCGGGGACAATTCACCGAGGCCCTCGCGCTCTATCGCGGCGATTTCTTCGACGGATTTCACGTCGACGATGTGGCTCCCGAGCTCGAGGAGTGGGTTTCTCGCACGAGAGCAAGGATCAAGCGGCGGGCATCCGCCGCGGCCTGGTCCGCCGCGGATGCTGCTGCCTCGGCGAACGAGGCGGAGCGTGCGATCGAGCTCGGTCGCCGCGGTTGCGAGCTCGATCCCGACCAGGAAGCCGGGTGGCGCCGCCTGATGGCGCTTCAGGATCGGCTCGGCGATCGGGCTGGTGCGCTTCGCACCTACGAGGAGCTCTCGGGCCGGCTCGAGCGCGAGTTCGACGCGAAGCCCGCGGCCGAGACCACGGAGCTTGCGGAGCGGATCCGAACGATTCAACGGTCTCCCGTACCCGTCCCCGTGGCACCGGCAGGGCTCCCCCCGGTGGAGCCTGGACCGTCCACGCCGGCTCCGCTTCCCGAGCCGTCTCAGCCTCGGCGTTCGTGGCGGCCGGCTTTGATAGGCGGACTCGTCGGTGTGGTCGCGGTCGTGGGAGTGGTGGGCGCCTATATAAGGTTGTCGGAGTCGGAGAGCGGGCCCTCGCTCGTGGCGGCCGGGGCACTTGCTGCGAAGGATCGTGTCGTTGTCGCGGACTTCAACAACCTCGTGGATGACAGCCTGTTGGCGGCCGGGATCACCGAAGCGTTTCGGGTGGACCTGAGCCAGTCGCCGCTCGTTCGAGTGCTGTCGTCGCGGCAGGTCGCGGGCGTGCTCGCGCGCATGGAGCAGCCGCCCAGCTCCACGCTGAACGAGGAGCTCGCCCGTGAAGTGGCCGTGCGCGAGGGGGCGAAAGCAATCGTGACGGGGAGCGTGGCGAACCTGGGCGGGGCGTTCACGGTGAGCGTGGAGCTCGTGGGCACGGCGGAGGGCGAGGTGCTCGCGGCGCTGCGCGAGACGGCCGCGGACTCGTCCGAGTTGATTGCGGCGGTGGATCGCGCGAGCAAGCAACTTCGGCATCGGATCGGCGAGTCGCTTCGGTCGCTCCGCTCGCTTCCGCGACTCGAGGACGAAACCACCGCGTCGCTCGCGGCGCTCCGGAAGTACACGGAGGGCCAGCGGCTCGTGCTCGCGGGGCGCCGTCCCGAAGCCATTCGCCTGTTCCAGGAAGCGATCGACGCCGACACCGCGTTCGCGTCCGCGCACGTCGCGTTAGGCATGGCCTACGCCAGCATCGCCGAGCTGGGGCGGGCGAGCGCCGCGCTGCATCGCGCGGTCGTGCATCAGCAGCGGTTGCCCTTCCTGGAACGGCACTTCACCGTCGCCAGCCACGCCTACGGCCGCGGCGATTACGAGACGGCGATCGCGGCCTACACGCGCGTGCTCGAGCGTTACCCCGACGACATCCGCGCCCTCAACAACCTGGCGCTGATCTACCGGGACCGGCATCAGTTCGCGAGCGCCGAGAGCCTCTTCACGCGCGCGGCCGAGGTGGATTCGACGATCGCGAACCTGTATTTCGGCATTCACTCGACGCAGTTGCTGCAGGCGAAATTCCGCGAGTCGCGCTCGACGCTCGACCTCATTGGCCGGCGTTTCCCGGGGAACCCCATTCTACTGAACGTCGAGATCCAGGACGCCGCCGCACAGCAGCGCTGGGAGGAGGCGGAACGGCAGGCGGAGACGACGATCGCTGCCGCGCGCGGCGACACGCTCCTGCTCATCGATCCGTACGAGGCGCTCGCGGGGATCACGATGACGCAGGGCCGCCTGAGTGATGCCGAGCGGCTGTGGCGGACGCACCTCACGCTCAGCGCCGCGACCGATTCGTGGGGGCGACATCTGTTCGGCCTTCTGCAGTTCGCGAAGCTGCAGTTGCGCTATCGCGACGCCCCGGCCAGAGCGCTCGCGCTCGTGGACTCCGCCCTCGCGGCGATTCCACTCGACAGCGTGCTGCCCGGCGATCGGCCGTACGATGACCTCGCACGCTTCTACGCGCTGGCCGGGCGCCTGACGCGCGCTCGAGAGCTCCTCGATGCCGCGGCGGCGAACGACAGCACGCTCGCCCGTACGGCCGGACCGGACCGGACATGGACGCGCGGCGTCATCGCGCTGGCCGAGGGCCGCGTGGCCGACGCCGAGTCGGAGCTGCGTCAGGCCGCGGAGGGGCTCGTCTGTCCCATCTGCGTGCTGCCCGATCTCGCGCGCGTGTACGAGGCGGCACGCAAACCCGACGCCGCGCTCGTCGTCTACGAACGCTATCTCGCGACGCCGTGGCTCTGGCGCTACGAGCCGGACGCGGTGGATCTCGGGTGGGTGATGAAACGGCTGGCGGAGTTGTACGATGCGCGCGGCGAACCGGCGAAGGCCGCCGCAATGCGCAGGCGCCTGCTCCAACTCTGGCGTCGCGCCGACCCGGCGCTCCAGCCGATCGTCGCGGAGGTACGCGGCCGGCTCCCGAGCTGATGTGAGGATGGCCTTTTCGTCGGGATGGCAATCGCGGACGCTCGGAACACGCGCGGCCGGGATGCACCGCCCCTGAGAGCCGTTCCCTTCTTGTTATCCGGGCCGCTGGCACGACCGACCGCGCTGCCGCACAAGGCCATCACAGGATGACGAAGATGACTCGGGCGGCGGCAGGGTCGCTCTCGCAAGCGGCTTGAAAGAGAAGAGGGAACACCCGCCCCGACGCCGTGATCCCTCTCATCCGCGCGATCCGTATCCCCTGCCGACGACGCCCGCCGACTGCTGCACCCTACCCGGCCGCAAGGTGGCTCGCCCGTGTGCTTTGCTGATAGCTGATGGCTGATGGCTGATGGCTGCGACTGCAGTGGCTCGAATCCACGATCGCTTGCGCCTCTATAGGCACAGCACCTTGGCATTCGATTCACGGAGATTCAGCCGCACATGATTGCATTCTCATCGCGAGCAGGCCGATGGCCCCTCGCGCTCACGACCGCCGTCGTCGCGGCGCTCGTCGCGATCACAGCCAGTGGCGACGACCCGCCGGTCCCGGCCATCACCGCCCCTGGCGTGCCGGCCGTCGTCGCCGGCGACGTCATCACGGTCTCCAACACCAGCGGCGGCACCGAGCTCGGCTCGCTGCGATGGGCGCTCCTTCACGTAACCGGGCAGCAGCTCATCCGGTTCGACCCCTCACTCGCCGGCGCCACCATCACGCTCGACTCGACGCTCAACGTCACGCGGTACGTCACCATCGAAGGGCCGAAGGGCCGCGGCATCACGCTGAGCGGCGGCGGAGCGCGTCGCGTCATGTACGTCGCCGAGGGCGCGCACCTGAAGAACCTCACGATTACAGGCGGCTACGACCCGGTGGTCGGCGGCGGCATCTTCGCCTACGGGCCGCTGCGCATCGAGAACAGCGTGCTGCACGACAACAAGGCCGGTAACGCAGGCGGCATCTACGGCGAAGGAATCACGCTCGTCAACAGCACCATCACCGAGAACGTGGCGGACGCACTCGCGTCAGGCATCTCCTGGGACATGGATGAGGGACTCACACTCATCAACACCACCGTGGCGCGGAACGGGCCGGCGCCGGGGATCCGTGGTCACGGCAACACATCGGGTACCGGGCCGGTCCATCTCGAGAACACGATCATCGCCGGCAACGGCACGCCGGTCAGCAACTGCTGGTATCCCTCGGAGTCCTTCGTACGAGTCGGGGTGAACGTGGCCGACGACCTCACGTGCGGCGACGCCAGTCAGATGTCGATCGAGAACCCCGCGCTCGGCGCGTTCGGCGATCGCCGAGGCCCAAGCCCGACGGTCGCGAGCGCGCCAACTACCGCGTCGCGCTCCCGAAAAGTGTACCTGGCTCGAAAGTAACCCGAACAGGTACGAGGCAGTCGTGTCGAGCGAGCGAACCCCCGTGAATCTGGCGATCACGGGACGGGCGAAACATCTTGGGTGCGTCGCGCGGCTGAGGCCGCGCGGTATGCTTCCCATCGCGCCGATTCCGTTCGCCGAATGTCGGGTCAGCCGCCTCCGCCCTCTCCGGACCTTCCCCCGCCCTCGCCGGTCACCGAGTTGCTCGCGAAGGCGCGTTCCGGGGACCCCTCTGCCCTGGCGAACGTGTTTCCGCTGATCTACGGGGAGCTCCACCGGCTGGCCGAGGTCCAGCTTCGGCGCGAACCGGACGGGCATACGCTGAGCCCGACGGCGCTCGTCCACGAGGCCTACATGCGCCTCGTGGACGACTACACCCGCATGCAATGGACGGGACGCGCACACTTCATGTCCGTTGCGGCGACCGCAATGCGTAGAATCCTTGTGGACCACGCACGCAGCCACCGCAGCATGAAGCGCGGCGGCGGGTTGCGTCGCGTGTCCCTCGATTCGGTCGAACTGGGTACGGAAGAGCGTGCCGAGCTGCTGATAGCCGTCGACGATGCCCTCGTCAGGCTCAAGGAGCTCAATGGTCGGTTGGCCCAGGTGGTCGAATGTCGCTTCTTCGGCGGAATGACCGAGGAGGAGACGGCCGAAGCGTTGGGGATCAGTCCGCGTACGGCAAAGCGGGATTGGGCGAAGGCCAAGAGCTGGCTCCACAAGGAGATCGTCGCCGAACACTCGGCGTAGCCGTCATTCCGAGCGCGGTTGTCATTCCGAGCCGGGTACCCGCGAAGCGGGTGATGAGGAATGGCAGTCATCCCGAAAGAGGGATGTGTCATTCCGAGCGCAGCGAGGAATCGCTGTCGTCCCGATAGAGGGACCCTCTACCAGGACGACCGCGATTCCTCGACTCCGGCGCCTCCAGCGCCTCCGCTCGGAACGACAGGTCGTTCGGCATGACCCGCGGGTTCGGCACGACAGGAGATAGACGTCGTGAGCGTGACACACACCGCGCGGTTTCAGCGCGTCGATACCGTATTCGACGCCGCCGTCGACCTGCCGAAGGGTGAGCAGACCGCCTTCATCGACCGTGCGTGCGCCGGAGACACCGCGCTCCGCGCCGAGGTGCGCGAGCTGCTGAGCGCGTATCACCAGTCTGACAGCTTCCTCGAGTCGCCGGCGGTCGAGATCGCGGGACCGTTGCTCGAAGCGGCGGCAGCCGTCGGTGAGCGCGTGCCGGACCGCATTGGCCAGTTCCGCGTCGTGCGCGAGATCGGACGCGGCGGCATGGGCCGCGTGTTCCTCGGGGAGCGCGCGGATGGACAGTTCGAGCAGCGCGTCGCGATCAAGCTCATCCAGCACGGAGCGCCCGGCGTCATCCGCCGCTTCGTCGAGGAGCGGCGCATTCTCGCCCTGCTCCAGCACTCCGGCATCGCGCGGCTCCTCGACGGCGGGCTCACCACCACCGGCCTGCCGTACTTCGCGATGGAGCTTGTCGACGGCCAGCCGATCGACCAGTACTGCGAGACGCACAATCTCTCGCTCGACGAGCGGCTGGCGCTGTTCGCGAGCGTCTGCGATGCGGTGAGCTACGCGCATCACCACCTCATCATCCACCGGGACCTCAAGCCGTCCAACATCCTCGTCACGGCGGACGGTCAGGTGAAGCTGCTCGACTTCGGCATCGCGAAGCTGCTGGGGCCCGACCGCCCGGCCAACGACGCCACGCACACCGGTTTCACCGCCATGACGCCGGAGTTCGCGGCCCCCGAGCAGGTACGCGGCGACCCGATCAGCACCGCGACCGACGTGTACGCGTTAGGCGTGCTGCTGTACATGCTGGTCACCGGGCAGCGACCGTACGACGTGCGTGGCAAGACGCCCGCCGAGGTCGAGCGGATCGTCTGCGTCGATGTGCCGCCGAAGCCGTCGACCCGCGCACCCTCGGGCCTCCGGCGCCAGCTGCGCGGCGACTTGGACCTCATCATCATGACGGCGCTCCAGAAGCAGGAGCACCGCCGCTACCAGTCGCCTTCGGCGCTCGCCGGGGACCTACAGCGCTTCCGCAGCGGTCACGCGATTCTCGCGCGGCCCGATAGCGCCCGCTATCGCCTGACGAAGTTCGTCGGGCGGCACCGCACGGGTGTCGCTGCCGGCGCCCTGCTGGTCCTCGCGCTCGCGGGTGTCGCCCAGCGGGAGCGGGCGCTACGCCACCGGGCGGAAGTCGAGGCTCGCAAGGCCACCGAGGTGGAGAAGTTCCTCGTCCGGGTCTTCGAGGTCGCGAACCCCAACTCGTGGAAGGAGCCGAATGGCGGGAGCATCACCGCGCGCGAGCTGCTCGACCGCGGCGCGAGTCGCATCGACTCGACGCTCGTCGATCAGCCCGAGGTCCAGGCCGAGCTGCGCAACGTGCTCGGGCACGTGTATACGAATCTCGGGCTCTACGACCGGGCTGCCCCACTGCTCCAGCGCTCCCTCGATCAGCGCACGGCGCTTCACGGCTCCGAGGACGTTCGCGTCGCGGCAACGATGGACCTGCTTGGCAACGTACTCCTGAAGCTGGATCGCCTGGACGAATCCGAGCGCCTGCTGCGCCAGGCGCTGGAGCAGCGACGACGACTGCTCGGCACCACACACGAGAGCACGGCCCAGACGATGGAGCATCTCGCGACGCTACTCGAGGAGCGCAACAGGTTCGACGAGGCCGAACCGCTCTATCGCGAGGTCCTCGCGACGAGCCACAGAGTGTTCGGCGACTCGTCCGTCGAAGTGGCGAACAGTCAGAACAACCTCGGCCTGCTCGTGCACCGCAAGGGCGCGTACGCCGAAGCGGAATCCCTCTACAGACGCTCGCTCGAGATCAAGCGGCGCCGGCTCGGCGAGACCCACGCACTGACGGCGGCGACGATGCAGAATCTCGCGCAGACGTTGCAGACGCGCGGGAATCTCGAGGAAGCGGAGATGTATCATCGGCGCGCCCTCGCGGCGAAGCGGACGGCGTTAGGCGATGCGCATCCGAGCGTCACCATCAGCCTGAACAACCTCGCGAACCTGATCTCGCGAACGCCGGAGCGGCTGGATGAGGCCGAGGCGCTCGTGCGCGAGGCGCTGCGGCTCGACCGCGAGATGTTCGGCGACAAGCACTCCTTCATTGCCGCAGGCCTCAACAACCTCGGCATGATCCTGCGCTCGAAGGGCGAGTTCGCCGAGGCGGAGCGGGCGTTGCTGCAGGCGCTCGCGCTGGACCGCAGCCTGTTCGGGGAGAAGAACCTCAAGGTTGCTTCCCTGCTCGTCGCGCTCGCGCAGACACACTTCTATCGTGGCGATGGGGCCGCAGGCATTGCACGCATGCGCGAGGCACTCGTGCTGTACCGCGAGCTGCTCGGCGACACGCACCTCAACACCATCGTGGTCACGGGCAATCTCGGGTACATGCTGGCGGAGTATGGCGACCCTGTGGAGGCGGAGTCGCTGTCGCGCGCGGCCCTCAGCCGGCTCGACTCGACGAGGAGCGAACACCAGAACCAGCTCGTGAGCTCGCGGCTGAGTCTCGGGAAGGCGCTTCTCGCGCAGGGGAGGACCAGCGAAGCGCTCCCCATTCTCGAGGCGGTCGCCACGATGGTGCGCAAGCGGCATGGCGACGGTCACGTTCGCACGGGTGACTCGATGCTGTCGTACGGAAGGGCGCTCGCGACCGCGGGGCGGTACGACGAGGCGCGGCCGGTGTTGCTCGCCGCACGCACTGCGCTCGTGAAGGACCGGGCGCGCCCCCGGTTCGCCGAGCGCGCGGCCGCCGAGCTCGCCCGCCTCCCCCGAATTGGGGTCAGAGTCGAATAACATCGTTCCATTGCTACCCGGTGCCCCGATCACGCCGCGGCCGCGTCGGGCTCCG
>DASURJ010000223.1:0-3435 GCA_036280115.1 Gemmatimonadaceae bacterium | reverse complement strand
GCTCTCGCCAACCGACTTCGCCGACTGGCGGGATCAGAACCGGACGTTCTCGGGGATGGCGGCCTATACGGGGTGGGGGCCCGACCTGACCGGGAGCGGCGACCCCGAGACGCTCTCGGGGCTCGTCGTGTCCGGCAACTTCTTCGACGTGCTCGACGCGAGAGCGGCGCTCGGCCGTTTGCTCTCCATGCGGGACGACGACCCGGGCGTCGAGACGACCGTGGTGTTGAGCGACGCGTTCTGGCGCCGCCGTTTCGGCGCCGATTCGAGTATCATCGGCCGGCGCATCATGCTCAACGGTCTCCCTGTGACGGTTGTCGGGGTACTCGACCCGAGCTTTCGTGCGCCGGTGCAGACCACAGCGCCAGAGGTTTACCGCGCGACGCGACGTCCGGCGAACAGCCGCTGTGGGCGCGGCTGTATCACCCTTCGGGTGATCGGACGACTCCGACCCGGTGTCTCTCCGGCGGCCGCTCAGGCCGATCTCGGCGGAATCGCCCGGCGCATTGCGGCCGAGTATCCGGAAACGAATGCCGACGTCGGCGCGTGGCTCATTCCGCTGCACGAGCAACTGACTGGTAACGTGCGGCGTCCGCTGCTCGCGCTGGCCGGCGCGGTCGCGATCGTCCTGCTGATCGGCTGCGTCAACCTCGCGAACCTGCTGCTCGTGCGTGGGGCGGCGCGACAGCGTGAGCTCGCGGTCCGCACCGCGTTAGGCGCGCCGAGCGGGCGGATCGCCCGGCAGCTCTTCACGGAGAACGGGTTGCTCGCCCTCGTCGGCGGCGTCCTCGGGCTCGTCCTCGGTGTCGTCGGCAGCCGCGCGCTCGCCGTGCTCGTGCCGGAATCCGTGCGGCAGGTACAGGAGATCCGGGTGGACACGACGGTGTTGTTGTTCGCGGGGGTAATCACCGTCGTTGCGGGGCTCGCCTTCGGGCTGTTACCCGCCGTTCGCGCCGTGCGCGCGAATCTGATCGGGGCACTGCGTGACGGCCGAGCCGCGACCATCAGCGGTTCCGCGTTAGGTAACGGGCTGGTCGTCACGCAGCTCGCACTGGCCGTCGTCCTTCTCGTGGGCGCCGGGCTGCTGCTCCGAAGCTTCATGGCCATGCAGCGCGTGGACCTCGGGTATCGCGACCGCGGGGTCGCGCTCGTACCGCTCTCCTTCCCTGCCGCGCGGTACCAGGAGCCCACGCGCTTCACCGCCGTGACCGAAGACCTGCTCGCGCGCCTCCGGGCAAATCCGGCCGTGCGCGCGGTGGAAGTGACCGATGTGCCGGTTCTCAGCGGAGGAGATCAGGATGTGAGTGTCATCCCGGTCGGTCGACCGATCCCGGCCGACGGGCCGCCCGCAGTGTGGTACCGCTCGGTGACGAACGGCTACCTGTCGCTCATGCGGATGCGACTCGTCGGCGGCCGATGGTTCCAGCCGACCGATGGCAAGGGCGCGCCGCCCGTGGCGATCGTCAACGAAGAAGCAGCGCGACGGTTCTGGCCGGGCGAGAACCCGATCGGCCGGGTGCTCGCACTCGGCCGCGACTCGCCGGACGCGCAGCGCCTCACGATCGTGGGTGTGGTTGCGTCGGCGCGACACGACGGACCGGATCAGCCGTACAAGGCGGAGCTCTTCGCGCCGCAAGCACAATTCCCGACGCGCGGCATGACCATCGTACTCGAGCCGACGCGCGACCTTGCGTCGGTTGCCGCGGCATACGCGCAGGCGCTTCGCGAGGTCGACCCGTTGGTCCCGGTCTCCGAGCTCGAGCCGATCGAGCGACGGGTCGGCGATGCGGTGGCACTCCCGCGGCTTTACGCGATACTCGTCGGCCTCTTCGCGGCGGCCGCATTGCTCCTCGCGGCACTCGGCGTGTACGGCGTGATGGCCTACGCGGTCGCGCAGCGCCGGCGTGAGCTCGGCGTGCGACTCGCGCTCGGCGCCGCGCCATCGGGCGTGCAGCGCCTCGTACTTGGCCGAGGCGTTCGCCTTGCGGCAGTGGGGCTCGCGATCGGACTGGGCGCCGCGCTCGCGCTCGGGCGCATCATCGAGTCGCTGCTCTTCGGTGTCAGTCCGTTCGATCCTGCGACGCTGGTCGTTGTCCCGCTCGTGCTCGGTGGGATGGCGCTGATGGCGTCGTGGGTACCGGCGCGGCGCGCGATGCGGCTCGACCCGGTCAGTGCATTGCGCGAGGATTGACGACAGTCGTCTGGCGGCTCACGGCCACCAGCGCTGGACGTCCAACACCGCGTCCACAGTCGCGAGGGCGAGCTCCGGGTCGGCATGCAGGATGGCGGGGGCGAGCCCGTGCAGCTTTCTCAGCAGCTCCGGCCTGGCGAGCTCGCCAAGCCGCGCGCGCTGAGTGCGCCACAACGCCGAGACGACCGCCGTCGGTAGTGACTCGAGAGCCCGTCCCAGGTCGGCCATCACGTCGTCGTGCAACAGGTCGCTGTGATCGTACATGGCCGCCTCGAGCGCCTCACCGAGAATCGCTGCGCGACGGTCGTTCGGTGCGGCAACCGCAAATGCGGTGAGAACCGTGGCGCGATCCCCGGGATCCGAAAGGTCGCGCGCCACGGCCAACGACTCATCCAGCAGCTCCGTGCGCCCGGACTGCGCGTACTCCAGGAGCGCGGCTCGCTTCCACGAATCCGACGCGAAGCGCGAGACGAGGTGGAGTCCCTGACGCGGATCGCCGATGTACGCCATCATGCGCGACCCGACCGCCTCGATGCGCTCGGTGGCCGAGTCGTCGTCGCTCGCGGCAATCTCTCCGATGCCCGCCAGCGCGGCGTCCACGAGGCGTTCGCGGAGCGCTTCGGGGGCATAACCGATAACGAACCCGGCCATGAGACCGCGCTCGTACGGATCGGGCTCCGCCTCGATCTGGCGGACAACGTCCTCGAACCGCGCCGGATCGCCATTCCTGGCCAGCAGGGAGAGAATGTCGCGCCTCGTGCTCTCATCGGGCATCCCGGTGATCGCGGCGAGAATCTCATCGTGCACGGCGTTTCGACGCGGCGCCTCGAGCCGCGGGAGTGCCGCGACGAGGAAACGCGCACGACCGAACGCACGCCACTCCGGGTCCATGCCGGGCTCCGTCCGTGCGAACGCGTCGAACGCCTCGTCGAGCAACGCCGGAGAGAGCAGGTCACGAAACGCCTCGAATGCCCAGACCCGCCGCTCGGGATCGGTCATGGACGTCGCCGTTCGGATGGCGAGGCGAAGCAACTCCGGCCGACGAGGCTCCGCCACGCGTCGCGCGAAGGCGGGCACCGCCACCTCGGCGACGCTGCCTGGATCCGTGATCGCGTCGAGCTGTGCCATCGCCGCACCTAACGCGTCGTCATGGAGGTGTGGGGCCAACAGAGCCAGGGCGCGGGCACGCGGGTAGTCGTCGAACGCGGCTGCCATGTGTGCCAGCGACTGCTGGCGTTCGACGC
>DASURJ010000222.1:0-8507 GCA_036280115.1 Gemmatimonadaceae bacterium | reverse complement strand
CGCTACGACGAGAAGTACAACGGCTCGGCGCATCGCACGAGCCATCGACGAGAATGATCGCATGTACGTACGTCGGACCGTGTCATTCCGAGCGCGGCGAGGAATCGCGCTCCTCCCGGTAGAGGGGCCCCTCTGTCGGGAGGAGCGCGATTCCTCGACTGCGCGTGCGCTACGCGCGCGCTCCGCTCGGAATGACAATGTGGTATCAGGTGCGCGCCGCTGCCTTCCGCTTTGCCGGGACCTCGAGCGCGTCCGCGACAATGCGTGCCTGCTCCACCTGGTGCGTCGCGACGTAACCTTCCGCCGGGCTTGCCCGCTCGGGACGTCCGATGTAGCGAATCAGCATCGCGTTCCCGGTGCACGCGCGCAGGCGAGGCGCCACGTAGCTCCAGGCGCCCATGTTCTTCGGCTCCTCCTGAGCCCACGCCACCTCGACGACATTCGGATACATATCGACGAGCCGCGACACCTGCTCCGCCGGCCACGGGTAAAGCTCTTCGACCCGGGCAATCGCGATGTTCGCCGGCCGATCCTTCGCCGTCAGGTCGTAGTACAGCTTCCCGGTGCAGAACACCACGCGCTGCACCTCGTCGCGGCGATCCGTCGCCGTGTGATCGTCGATCACCGCGGCGAACCGACCGTTCGCCAGATCCTCGAGCCGAGATGCCGCCTGCGGCAGACGCAGAAGGCTCTTCGGCTGCATCAACACGAGCGGCCGCCGCGGGGTCGACTTCGCCTGCCGCCGCAGGATGTGGAAGTACTGGGCCGGCGTGGTCGGATACGCCACGGTCATGTTGCCCTCGGCGCAGAGCTGGAGGAACCGCTCGAGACGCGCGCTCGAGTGCTCGGGCCCCTGCCCCTCGTAGCCGTGCGGCAGCAACAGCACGACCGACGAATCCTGCCCCCACTTCGCGCGGTCCGCCGCGATGAACTGGTCGATGACCGGCTGTGCCACGTTCACGAAGTCGCCGAACTGCGCCTCCCACAGCACGAGCGCGTCGTCAGCCGCCGTGCTGTAGCCGTACTCGAACGCGAGCACGCCCGTCTCGGACAACGGGCTGTTGTAGATCTCGAACGTCCCTCGCGCGTTAGGCAGGTGCTGCAGCGGCGTGTGCGTCTCGCCGGTGTTCGGGTCGTGGAGCACGGCGTGCCGATGCGAGAACGTGCCGCGCTCCGCGTCCTGACCCGAGAGCCGAACCGACGTGCCGTCCGCCAGGAGCGACGCGAACGCGAGCGACTCGGCGTGCCCCCAGTCGATTCCACCGGCCTCACCGACCGCCTCGCGGCGCCGCTCGAGCTGCTTCGCCAGCCGCGGATGCGCCGAGAATCCGGTGGGCCACGCTAGCAACTGCTCGTTCAGCGCCACGAGTTGCTCGGCGCGAACGGCCGTCTCGGCGGGTAGAGGCGGAGCCGCGGCGGCGCCGTTGTCGTGATCCTCGTCGTGCGTCTTCTTCGACTCGTCGTAGATCGCCTCGAGTCGCTGGGCAACCTCACGCTCCGCTGCCTGTACCTCCTCCGCCGTCACCACCCCTTCCCCCACGAGCCGCTCACCCCACACCTGCCGCGGCGTCGGATGCGCCTTGACTGCCGCGTAGAGCTTGGGCTGTGTGAAGGTCGGTTCGTCACCTTCGTTATGTCCGTGGCGCCGGTAGCCCACGAGGTCGATGAGGAAGTCCTTCTTGAACTTCGTCCGGTACGCGACCGCGAGCCGCACCGCCGCGATGCACGCCTCGACGTTGTCGGCGTTCACGTGCACGATCGGGATCTCGAAACCCTTCGCGAGATCGCTCGCGTAATGCGTCGACCGCGCGTCGGTGGGATCCGTCGTGAAGCCGACCTGGTTGTTGGCGATGATGTGCACCGTGCCGCCAACGGTGTAACCGCGCAGCCGCGACATGTTCAGCGTCTCGGCAACGACACCTTCGCCGGGGAATGCAGCGTCTCCGTGCACGAGCACCGGCGCAACCACCAGGGGATCGAACTCCCCGGTGAGCTTGTCGCCGACAGTGGCGCGCTGGCGCGCGCGGGCGACGCCCGTGAGCACCGGGTTCACCACCTCGAGATGGCTCGGGTTCGGCACGAGCGTGACGGCAACCGCCCGCCCGTCGGGCAGCCTCCGCTCGGTGCTCGCACCGAGGTGGTATTTCACATCGCCCGTCTCGCTCTCCGCTGACGCCGCCGCGTGCTTCCCGTCGAACTCCCCGAAAACCTTCGCGTACGGCTTGCCGAGAATGTGCGTGAGGACATTGATCCGGCCCCGATGCGCCATCGCAATGGCCACCTCGCGCGCCCCCGCCGCCGCGGCGTCCGCGATCAGCACGTCGAGCATCGGCACGAGCGCGTCGGTCCCCTCGATGGAGAACCGCTTCATGTTCACCCAGGCGCGGCCGATGAAACGCTCGAGCCCGTCCACCTCGCTCAACCGCTCGAGCACCGCACGCTTCTCTTCCGCCGTGAGGTGGCGTGGAAGGCGCTCCTGCTCGATGGTGTCGCGGAACCACTCGCGCTCGTTCTCGTCGTCCAGGTGCGCGAACTCGAACGCCATGGTCGACGAGTAGAGATCGCGAAGGCGCGCCGTCACGTCCACCGCTGTGCCCACGTCGAACCCGAGGGCGAGCGCGGGAACGAGCGCGAGATCCGCCTCGGTGATGCCGTGGAACTCGGGCGTCAGCTCGGCGGCGCCGGGCGGCGGCGTGCCGAGCGGATCGAGCTGCACGGCAAGGTGGCCGTACTGCCGAATCGCGTCAACGAGCGCCGCGGCCCCTGCGACTTTTCGAAGGTACACGGGGTCGGCCGCGACGGTCGTTGTTGCAGGCCCTGTTCGTCCGCCGATCTGCTCGGCGAAGCGGAAGAACTGGCGCCAGGACTCGTCGACCGACGCCGGATCGCGACGGAACGCCTCGTAGACCTCGGCGATATACCCGTCGTTGTAAACACTCGTGATCGGGGAGTTGGACATGCTGCCAAATCTAATGTTGCTGTAGAACTCTGTGTCCGAGCCTCATCGCACCCGATCGGCATCGCGACCGGTCCAGGTGGGGAAATGGCAGGAGGAGATGGACAGGAAGGACGGGATGACGAAGATGACTCGGGCGGCAGCAGCCTTGGTCCCGCGAGGAACCTGAAGGAAGAGGGGAACGGCCGCCCGGGACGCCACCGTCCCTGAAAGCAGTTCCCCTCTCTATTTCAGGCCGCTGGCGCGAACTACCGCGTCGCCGCGTTGGTCATCTTCGTTAGTCTGTTCATCCTGTCAATCCCCCGCCTGCCTTTCCCCAACTGGACCGGTCGCGATGCCAGCCGGGCGCGATGACGCTCGGAGCCCGCGATGGCGCTCGGAGCTCAGGCGACTCGGCTATACCGCGCTGGTATGATCAATGTGAACGTGCTGCCGACACCCGGCTCGGAGTCGACGTCGACGCGGCCCCCGAGCAACTGCGCGAGGCGACCCGAGTTGTACAGACCGAGGCCCGTACCGCCGTGACGGCGCGTCAGGCCGGCATCGAGTTGTGTGAAGGGCTGGAACAGCCGGGCACGGTCAGCGGGGCGGATCCCGATGCCCGTGTCACGCACCGCGATCCTGAGCTCGCCGTTCCGCCGCGCCACGTCCACGTCCACGTCCACCCGCCCCTGGTCCGTGAATTTCACGGCGTTCCCGATGAGGTTCACCAGAATCTGGCGCACCTTGTCCGCATCCGTATAGAGCATGGGCGGACGCTCTGGGAAATTGATCGAGAGCGGTAACTCCCGGTGCCGAGCGAGCGGCTCGACGACCGTGACTACGGCGTCCAGAATCTCCACAATCGATACGTCTTGCAGGCGAACGGATTCACGCCCGGCTTCCAGGGCTGAGAAAGTCAGAAGTTCGTCGACCATCACCGCGAGCTGGTGGGTGACCGAGCGCATGCGGTCCACCATGTCCGCCTGGTGTGGCGTGAGCGGCCCCAGGATCTCGTCGGCGAGCAGCTCGCCGTATCCGGTGAGCGCGGTCAGCGGCGTGCGGAGCTCATGCGAGATGGTGGCGAGGAAGACTCCCTTGGCGTGAGCGGCCGCCTGCGCTTGTTCCAAGAGACGCGCCTTCACGAGAACAACGGCGGCGTGATCGGCGAGCGCTCGCAGCCGGTTGCGATCGCGCACGGAGAATCCCGCGCGGCCAACGGTGTGCCAGGCGGCAAGCAGACCGACAGGGTGGTCGGCGGCCACGAGGGGCGCGACCGCGACATCACCGATGTCTTTCGTTCCGGAGAAGAGCGGCCACGCGAGTGCCGGGTCCTGGTGCTCTACAATGAGGGCGCGGCTGCGCAGTGCGTTGCCGGCGAGCGAGTCGGCGATCGGGAACACCGTGCCCGCGCCGACGGCGTCGACCCCTGCCGCGGCGACGACGATCGCGTCAGCGCCCGTGAGCCGCGCCACCGCGGCCCCGTGCGCACCACAGATCTCGAGCGCCGTATCGCAGAGTACACCGAGCAACGCCTCTGAATCGGAGCCGGCGGCCATTCGCCGGGCCACGTCACGCAGCGGATCGGATTCGTCGCCTGACGAGTCCCGTACGTGCGGCGTCTCGCGGATCTCGAAAACGAGTAAGCCGGCGCGCGTACGCGCGACGCGGATCTCGTGGATCGAGTCCGCGCGTCCCCCGGGGAGCGCCGCGTGAAACACGCGCGGCATGCCGTCGTCGCGCGTCGCTTCGATCTGCTCGTGCGCACGACCGTCGTGCAGCGCCGGGAAGGCGCTCCAGAAATCGGTTCCGATGTGGCGCGACTCGTTGACGCCGAGCGCGTCCGCAGCGGCGTCGTTGACCGCCGACACCGTCCCATCGGGAAGGACGCTGACGATCCCGGTGCGAAGCGCACCGAGGATGTCGAGCCCTGCGGCGGACAGCATCGCATCAGCATGCGCCGCGCGATCGATCCCTTTCGATTTCACATCCGACGTGTTCAATGCTCGCCGTTCCTGCTACGTCGCGGGCACCGCGTGAAGCGGAGGATTCGGTGCGTGGCCAGCGTTCACGAACGCGTTCGCGGAGCGCGCGTATGATAACGAATCATGACACGCGCGCAACTGGAAAGGCACCCCCGGGAGCATCCGGCGTCGCATGCGCGGCGTTCCCGCGCTGCGTGACGATCAACGCGTGCTCGTCGGGCTGGCGCGAGCGCGCTCGAGCGAGGATGAGAGCGTGTAACCGGCGCTCGGACGAACCGCGTGAAGCAGGCGCCGAGCGTCTTCGGCGGTGAGCGTGGGAAGGTAGAAGAAGCCGGCGATGTTGTTCACGTCGAGCAGGTGCATCTCGTCGGCTCGCCGCGTGAGGCTCACGGCGATGACGGGAACGCGGGACAGGAACGGATCGCGCTCCCACGGCTCGAGGGGAACCGTCGCCAGCAGATCGTACTCACAGAACACGACATCGGGCTGGTGGACGCCCGCGGCCTGGATCGCATCGGCGATCCCGACGACGCAGGTGGCATCGACACCATGTTTTCGAAAGAACTGCCCGAAGTGGTCGCTGAGATAGCGGTGTCGTCCGACACACAAAGCCTTCAATGCGCTACTCTCTCGGCACGGGTGACCTGGACTTCGGCGCCCAGGTATGGGCGCGGCGTGTCACACCTCGGTGGTACCGCGCGACGTCGGCATGGGTCCGGCCCGACGGATGAGCCGGCTTCGACCGACCGGCGTCTTTCGCGCGGGCGGTAAATGTGGCCGAGTGGGTTGCGTGCGGGCAAGGCGGCAACCGCGCGCCGGGGCGGCCGCAATTAGCCACGCGGACAGGGCACTGACCGAGCGGTCGAAACCGCGCCGTCGGTCAGTCCGGCATTCCGATCCGCATCGGGAGGGTCAGCCGGAACGTGCTTCCGGCTCCGCGTTCCGATCTCACCTCGAGCGACCCGCCAAGCAGAGATGCCAGTCGCTTCGAGATGGGCAAGCCGAGCCCGGTGCCGCCGAACTGCTGCGAGTTGGACAGCTGAACGAACTCGTCGAAGATGCGCGGAACGTCGTCGGGCTCGATTCCCTCACCACGATCCGTCACAGCAACCTCGATGGTGTCCGACCGGGTGAGGTCGAGCTGCACCGTAATCGGCTTTCCGCGGCCGAACTTGATGGCGTTCGAGAGCAGGTTGAGCAGGATCTGCCTCACGCGCCGCGGGTCGCTGATGATGGAACTCGTGTCGCCGTCGACGTGGAGCTCGAGCGGAGTCGAATGCTCATCAGCGAGCGGCCGGACCGTGACGAAGAGGTCCTCGATGATCCCGGGAAACGGAACAGGCTGGAGCGAAAGCTCGATTTTTCCTGCCTCGATCTTCGAGAGATCGAGCACGTCGTTCACGAGCTCGAGCAGATGGTTGGCCGCCTTGTGCGTCCGCTGAAGCCCGTGGGTCTGTTTGTCGTTGAGCGGGCCATAGATGTGATCGAGCAGCAGCGTGTTGTAGCCGATGATCGCGTTGATGGGAGTCCGGAGCTCGTGGCTCATTGACGCGTAGAACCGGTTGCGAGCGGACATGGCGTGCTCGAGCTCTTCCTGGCGGGCGTGAAGCTGCTCATTGAGCTCGCGAAGCTCATCGGCGTTCCGCTCGAGCGAGATGGCCTGCTCGCGCAACGCCTCCTCGTCACGCTTGCGCTCGGTCACGTCACGCGCGATGAGCGTGTAGCTGCACTGGCCGTTGACGTCCAGACACGACACCGTGGCCTCGACGGGGAATCGCTCACCGTTTGCCCGAGCGCCGGTGACCGCGTGTGGCTCCGAGTTGTTCGATTCGGCGCGATAGGCCGGCGTCATCTCGGCGAGGACCCGCTCGAGCGTTCCGTCGGGGAAAAGCTCGCCGACGTCTTTCCCCATGACCGACTGACGCGAGCGTCCGAACATGCGCTCGGCCGCGGCGTTGAAGAGCCTGATCCGACGCTGCGCGTCGAGGACCAGGATGGCGTCCATGGCGGTGCTCACGATCTGCGCCAGCCGCGCTTCCTGCGCGAGCAGACGCGCGCGATGCTCGAGCTCGACCTCACGAATCGCCGCTTCGCGAAGCAACCGCTCCTGTCGCTTCAGCTGTTGCTGCTTGCGATAGAGATCGACGAACACGGCGACCTTCGAGCGCAGGACGTCCGGCTGGAAGGGCTTCGCCATGTAGTCCACGGCGCCCACCGAGTAGCCGCGGAAGACGTACTCCTCGTCCTTGCTGATGGCGGTGAGGAAGATGATGGGCACATACCGCGTTCGCTCGCGCGACTTGATGAGCTCGGCCGTCTGGAACCCGTTGAGCCCGGGCATCTGGACGTCGAGCAGGATCGCCGCGTACTCATCCGTCAGCAGACACTTCAGCGCCTCGTCACCGGAATGCGCACGCACGAGGTTCTCGCCGAGCGGCTCGAGGATCGCCTCCAGCGCGAGCAGGTTCTCGGGGCGGTCGTCGACGAGCAGAATGTTGACGCGCTCATCCCGAACGTCCTCCGAGGCGACGGTCGGGGTCTCAGGGACAGTGGCGGTCATGCGAGGTGCGCTCCCACGCGACCGTGCGCCGGGGGCCGTGGCGGCGCGATGGTGACGAGATGGCTGGCGATGTGCTGAAGCGGCAGCACGCGAGCGTTCGGGACGAGCCTGAGCGCGGCCCGGGGCATGATGGCACTTTCGGCGCTCGCCGGGTCCTGGACGATCGCATACCCACCACGATCGGCGATGCGCTTCAGCCCTAACGCGCCGTCCTCGTTCGCGCCGGTGAGTACGATGCCGATCGTCCGGCGTCCGTACTCGTCGGCGGCCGACGCGAACGTGACGTCGATCGACGGACGGCTGTAACGGACTGGAGCGTCGGTCGAAAGCGAGAAGAACCCGCGCTCGACGAGGAGATGGTAGTTCGGCGGCGCGATGTAGATGTGGCCGGCGGCGAACGGGTGCTTGTCGTCGACCTCGACGATCTCGAGCCGGGAGCGCGTCTGCAGGAGCTCCGCCAGCATCCCGGGCGCGTCGGCGCTTCGATGCTGCACGACGACGATCGGCAGGGCGAACGTCGACGGCAGCGTGGCCACCACCGTCGACAGGGCGTTGAGCCCGCCCCATGACGTGCCGATTACGACGATCTCGTACACGCTACCGCACCTTCCGATAGATCCGATCGGACGCGGAGAGCTCCTCGTAGCACGACTCGAACTGCGACAACCGCAACGTCTCCTTCGACCCGAGCGCGAGAATGCCGAGATGAACGAGCGAGTCGTAGAAGAGCCCATGCACCCGGGTCTGCAGCGCGCGGTCGAAATAGATGAGCACGTTGCGGCACAGGATGACGTTGAACTCGGCGAAGGACCGATCCGTCACGAGATTGTGCTGCGAGAACACGACGTTGCGCTGGAGCGCCGGCGAGAAGAGCGCGCCGTCGTACTTCGCGGTGTAGTACTCGGAGAACGATCGCGTGCCGCCGCCGCGGATGTAGTTCTCGGTGTACTCCTGCATTCGTTCCAGCGGGAAGATGCCGGTGCGGGCGCGGTGAACGACGACCTCGTTGATGTCCGTCGCGTAGATG
>DASURJ010000221.1:0-6593 GCA_036280115.1 Gemmatimonadaceae bacterium | reverse complement strand
CCACCCGCGGCGCTGGTGGGGGACGCCATGCTGCGGATCGCTTCGGCCGATGGCACGCGAGAGATCGCGACCTCCGAGTTCTTCGTCGACTCGCGACGCACGGTGTTACGTCCGGGCGAGCTGCTGGAGGCGGTGCTTCTGCAGCGTCCGGCGCCACGATCGGGGACGGCATTCGAGCGCTTCGGGCTTCGCCGGGGGTTGGCGCTCGCCGTCGCATCGGTCGCAGCGCGCATCCAGCTGGATGGCGACAGGATCACCGGCGCAGCGGCCGCGCTGGGCGCCGTGGCCGCGACACCGATGCCGGTTCCGGCCGTCGCCGAGCTTCTGTATGGCAAGAGGCCCTCCGCGCGCCTCTTCCTCACGGTGGCCGCGACGTGTGCCGACGCGGCGCGGCCGATCAGCGACGTGCGCGGCTCGGCCGAATTCCGGCGCGAGATCGTCGCCACGCTCGCGCTGCGCGCGCTCGAGCGTGCCACCGCCCGGGCACGGGCTGACGGGTCGCTCCCATGACCACCGAGCGCCTGGTGCACGTCGTCGTCAATGGGCAGACGCGAACGGTCGCGGCGCGTCCCAATACGACGCTCCTGTCCGTTCTTCGCGACCAACTGGAGCTGACGGGTACCAAGCGGGCCTGTGGTACCGGCGACTGCGGCGCCTGCACGGTGCAGATCGACGGGGACCCTGCCGCGGCGTGCCTGACGCTCGCCGTGGAGGTGGACGGGGCGCAGATCACGACGGTGGAAGGACTCGCGCGGGACGGCGCGCTGCATCCGTTGCAGAAGGCGTTCGTCAAACATGGCGCCGTTCAGTGCGGATTCTGCACGGCCGGTGCGCTCATGTCCGCCAAGGCGCTCATCGAGAGCCAGCCGGATGCATCACGCGACGACATTCGCGATGCGCTGAGCGGCAATCTGTGCCGGTGCGGCACCTATCAGCGCATGATCGCGGCGATCGAGGATTGGCGGTCGTTTGCCGACGCTCCTCTGGATACGCTGCCTCGCGACGACGGCGAGCGCGATCAGGCTCGCGACCACGCGGTCGTCGGTCGGGCCGTGCCCCGCTACGACGGGCCGGACAAGGTGATGGGCCGTGCCCTGTACACGGCCGACATCCGGCTTCCCGGCACGCTCGTGGGCAAAATCCTCGGCAGCCCGGTGGCGCACGGGATCGTGAGGCGCGTCGACGCGAGCAAAGCGCGAGCGTTGCCGGGAGTCTTCGCCGTCGTCACGGGTGCCGACATTCCCGACGTCTGGTACGGGGTGAGTCCCGCCCGGGAGGACGAGCAGATTCTCGCCAGAGACCGCGTCCGCTACATCGGCGACGAGGTCGCCGCCGTCGCCGCGATCGACGAGGAGACGGCGGAGCGTGCGCTCGCGCTCATCGACGTGGACATCGAGGAGTTACCCGCGGTGTTCGACGCCATGGACGCGCTCGCGCCGGGCGCGCCGCTCGTGCATCCCGAGCATCCGCGCTACGCCAACAACGTGAACACCAGGGTCGACTGGCATTTCGGGGACGTCGAGTCCGGGTTTGCCTCCGCGGATCTGGTGCGGGAGCAGCGCTTCGTCGGGAACAGGACCTACCAGTCGCCGCTCGAGCCGCACGCCGCGCTGGCGCGCTGGGAGGCACATGCCAATCGGTTGACCGTCTGGTCATCCACCCAGACGCCACACTACCTGCATCGTGCGCTTTCGCGCACCCTCGGCGTGCCGATGGGCGACATTCGTGTCATCCGGTCGGCGGTGGGCGGTGGATTCGGCGCCAAGGCCGAGGCGACGCCGCTCGACTTCTGCGCCGCCATCCTGGCTCGTCTCACGGGCCGTCCGGTGCGCATGGAGTATTCCCGCGAGGAGATGTTCCGGCACTTCCGCGGACGGCACAAGCAGTACATCGACCTTCGGATCGGCATGAAGCGCGACGGCACCATCACCGCGGTGCAGCAACGTGTGGTGCTGGACGGTGGCGCGTACACCTCGTTCGGCGTGATCACCGCGTACTACGCGGGCTCGATGCTGCCGGTGCTGTACCGGTTCCCCAACTATCGCTACGAGGGGCTGCGGGTCTACACGAATCTGCCTGCCTCCGGAGCGTTCCGGGGCCACGGGGTGCCGCAGCCACGCTTCGCGTTCGAGTCCCTGCTGGACATGATGGCCGAGGAGCTCGGCATCGATCCGATCGAGATTCGCCTGCGGAACGCGATGATGCCCGACACGCGCACCTGCAATGCGCTCGACGTCTCCTCGTGCGAGCTCACGGCGACGCTCGAGCGGGCGCGTGAGGCGTCGGGCTGGGCGGACAAGCGCGGGCGTCTCCCGCCGGGCAAAGGCATCGGCGTCGGCTGCGGCGGATTCGTCTCGGGCGCCGGCTATCCCATCTATCGCTCCGACTTTCCGCACTCCAACGCGCTCATACGCGTTCACGAGGATGGGACGGCGGTATCGCTTCACATTGCCGCCGCCGACATCGGTCAGGGCTCCGACACGGTGCTCGTGCAGTTCGCCGCGGAGGAGCTTGGCGTGCCGTACGACCGCGTGTGGCTCGCCGAGTGCGACACCGTGCTCAGTCCACTCGACCTCGGATCGTACTCGAGCCGCGTGACCCTCATGGGCGGCCATGCCGTTCGCGAGGCGGCGCAGCGCGTGAAGGAGCAGGTCATCGCCGCGGCGGCGTCGCACCTTGGGTGCGACGCGACAACCCTGACGGCGCGCGACGGCCGAATTCTCTCCCGCGAACGGACGGACGTCGCCATGGACTGGGCTGCGGCGGCGCGTCTCGCGTTCGCGCGCAACGGCCCGGTCGTCGGCACCGGCTCCTACACGCCACCGGCCGGCCTTGGCGGCGATTTCAAGGGTGGCACGGTCGGGACCTCACCGGCGTACAGCTTCTCCACGGTGATCGCCGAAGTCACCGTCGACCTCGAGACCGGCTTCGTTGCCGTGGATCGCGTCACCGACTTCAGCGACGCCGGTACCGTCATCAACCCACTGACGTTCCACGGGCAGGTCGAGGGCTCGATCGTGATGGGACTGGGCGAAGCCGTCATGGAGGACACGATCGCCGATGCGTCGGGCGGGCTCGTCAACCCGAACCTGCACGACTACTTGATCCCCACGATCGCCGACGCGCCGGAGATCCGCAGCGTCGCCGTCGAAAGCTACGAGCCGCGCGGCCCCTTCGGTGCCAAGGAAATCGGCGAAGGGTCATTGGTGCCGGTCCTCGGCGCGATCGCCAACGCGGTGTACGACGCGTGCGGCGTTCGGGTGACGGAGCTTCCCATCACGCCGGCGAAGATCCTCGCGGGTCTCGCGCGTCTGCGCCACCGCGACGAGCTCCCGCGACCACGCTCGATCCCGGACTCAGCTTCCGTTCTGGAGCCGACGCCATGAGCGAGGCCCGCCCCGTGACCGTGGCTGCCGCCATCACGCCGCTGCCCCGCAGAAAGCCGAAGCAGCGCGGGACTCGTGAGGCGACTCGGCAGAAGCTCGACGCGCTGCTCGCCGGCGCGGCAGCGCTCATCGCCGAGAAGGGCTTCGAGGCGACTTCGATGCGCGACCTCAGTCGCGCCATGGGCGTGAGTCTCGCCGGCCTGTACCACTATGCCGAGAGCAAGGAAGAGCTGCTGTACAAGATCCAGCACCGCACGTTCGCCTCGCTGCTCGCGGCGCAGGAAGAAGCCGCGGCGCAGCCGGGCACGCCGGAAGAGCGGATGCGTCGCCTCGTCGTCGGCCATCTGGCGTTCTTCACCAGTCACCCGAGCGAGTTGAAGGTCTGCACCTATGAGCTGGAGTCCCTCCGCGGCAGACGCTACCGCGTCACCGAAGAGCTGCGTCGCCGCTACTACCACATCATGGCTCGGGTGATCGCGGAGCTGAGGGGTGAAGACCCCGATCGCGAATCACGCGCGAGCCGCCATGCCGCGCTGTTCATCTTCGGGATGCTCAACTGGATCTTCATGTGGTACGACCCTGCGCGCTATGGCTCCGTCGAGCAGATCGGTGACGAGATGATCGATCTCGTGCTCAACGGCGTGCCGCGGTCGGGCAGGCGGAAAGCGTCGTCGAAGCGGGGAAAGGCCAAACGCAGGTGAACGCGGCGGGCGCTCGCGAAGCGTCTCGCCGGGGAGATTACGATGCAATTCCAGGACGTCTGGATTCCGTACGGTGCGTACTGGACGTCGCCGTTCTGCGCCTGGCAGGGGAGCTTTGCGGGCGTACAGCCCATCCCCTTCGCCGCCGAGCTCACGGCGCGCGCGTTGACCGAACGCGGTATCGCCGCCAGCGACATCGACGGCATGTGCTTCGGCACGACGGTGCCGAGCAAGGGCTCCTTCTACGCCGCCCCCTGGTTCGCCGGAGCCGCCGGGCTCTGTCATCTCAGTGGACCGACGATTCACCAGGCCTGCGCCACGTCCGTGCGCTGCCTGGTGGAGGGGGCCGAGGAGCTGGAGTCCGGAAGCGCGAGTGTGTACCTCGCCGCGACCGCGGATCGCACGAGCAACGGGCCGCACGTGTTCTACCCGAACCCGGGTGGTCCGGGCGGCACGGGCGACTCGGAGAACCTGGTGCTCGACAGCTTCGGCAACGATCCGTACGCCAGAAATTCCATGATCGCCACCGCGGAAAACGTGGCGCGCGAAGCGCGCATCGATCGCCTGGCCCAGGAGGAGATGACGCTCCTGCGCTACGCGCAGTACGAGCGGACGCGCGCCGACGACGGCGCGTTCTGGGGGCGCTACATCCTGCGTCCGGTGGAAGTGCGTCGCGGGAAGCAGGTCCAGGCGACGGTCACCGCCGACGAGGGCGTTCACGCGACCAGCGCGGCCGCGCTTGCGGGCATGCGACCCGTCATCGAAGGCGGGACGGTCACCTTCGGAACGCAAACGCACCCCGCCGACGGAAGCGCCGGCATGGTGCTGGTCGCCGGGCGTGACCGCGCCCGCGCCATCGCGCGCGACGCCCACGTTGACGTGCAGCTGCTGTCCTATGGTCAGGCGCGCGTGAAGAAGGGATTCATGCCGATGGCGAACGTGCCGGCGGCACGACAGGCACTCGCCCGCGCCGGCATAGCCGCCGATCAGCTCTCCAGCGTCACGACGCACGCGCCCTTCGCCGTGAATGACGTGTACCTCGCGCGCGAGCTGTGGCTGGATCCCGAGCGGATGAACCGGCACGGCTGCTCGCTGGTCTGGGGCCACCCGCAGGCGCCCACCGGCATGCGCTCGATCATCGAGCTCATCGAGGATCTCGTGCTCGAGGGAGGCGGCTACGGTCTGTTCACCGGGTGTGCCGCCGGCGACAGCGCCGCCGCCGTCGTTCTCAACGTCAACGTGCACTGATCGAGGCGCTCTCATGACGGTACCGACCGTTCGCTACTTCGAGTCGAAGGACGCGCAAAGCTTCGAGTTCCGGGACATTCTCTACGAGAAGCAGGGGATGATCGCGCGCATCACGATCAATCGCCCGGAGTCCTACAACGCCTACACGACCGACACACTGCGCGAGCTGATTCGCGCCTTCGAGGACGCGGCCGCCGACGATCGCGTCGGCGTCATCGTGTATACCGGCGCCGGCGACAAGGCGTTCTGCACGGGTGGCGACGTGAAGGAGTACGCGGCTGTCTACACGCAGCGGCCGCACGACTACTTCAAGTACATGGGTCTGTTCAGCCGCTACATCGAGTCGATCTTCCGCAGCGGCAAGGTCACCATCGCGCGCATCAACGGCATGGCGGTGGGAGGCGGCAACGAGTCTCAGCTGGCCTGCGACCTGGCCGTCATGGCCGACGACACCTACCTCGGCCAGGTCGGAACGAGTGTCGGCAGCGTCGCGGCGGGTGGTGCGACCCAGTGGCTGTCCCTCCACGTCGGCGATCGACGCGCGCGCGAGATGCTGTTTCTCAATCCGCGCATCCCGGCCGCGCAGGCGCTGGAATGGGGACTCGTCAATCGCGTGGTTCCCCGCTCCCGCCTCGACGAGGAAGTGACGACGCTCGCGGAGCAATGCCTGGACAAGTTCCCGGAGGGCACGCGCTACACGAAGCAGCAGGTGAACTACTGGAAGGAGGCGGCGTGGTTCGCCACGATCGGCCATGCCCGGGACTGGCTGTCCACGCACTTCACGACGCTGGAGCCGTACGAGGGCATGCAGGCCTTCACCGAGAAGAGAAAGGTGAACTTCCGTGAGCTGCGCGCGCGAGCATCGAACGGCGGCAGCTCGGAATTCCTCTGGGGCCCGTACACCAGACAGTGCAGCTCGTGCGGCGCCAAGGGCATTCCGTCCCAGTTCACGTTCTGTGGCCGGTGCGGCCACGAGTTGAGCTGATCGATGGATCTGGAGCTGGCGGGCAAGGCGGCGTTGATCACCGGCGGCGGGCGAGGCATCGGGGAGTCCGTCGCACGCGCGCTGGCGCGCGAAGGGTGCGACACGGCCCTCGTGGACCTCTGCGCGTATGACGACGCCGAGCTCCTCGCCGCCGAGCTCCGGGCTCTGGGACGTCGCGCGTTCGCGATCCGGGCCGACGTCTCGGACATCGCCGGCGCCGAAGCAGCGGTGGCTTCCGCGATCGAGGCGTTCGGCCGGCTCGACATCCTGGTG
>DASURJ010000220.1:0-2131 GCA_036280115.1 Gemmatimonadaceae bacterium | reverse complement strand
ACGGCTCGGGGCTGTACGTGAGCCGGACGGAGCTACGCCGGCGTCTCACCGAGCTCGAGGCGCAGTAACGTTCGAATCGATGTGCCAGGGTGCCACCTGGCTGCACTACGCGCGGTGGGCACGTTCCCGACATTTTTGTTGGACGCTCGACGGTCCTATCTTCCGCGAACGACTGTTCCTCGGGCCCGTTTATCGCACTCGCGATGTCTCGCCCGATGGATGGCGATGCCCGATGACCCGCCCACTGGACCGACGGAGGTTGTATGAATCTGGAGAGACCAGCTGCCCCTGATCCCTACACCCTGCTTCCCAAGGCACCGTCGTTCACCGTGGAGAGCGGAGACGTGCGAGCCGGTGCGCCGATCGGCGAGGCTCACATCTACGCCGGCGGGAATCGTTCGCCCGAGCTGTCGTGGAGGGACGTGCCCGGCGGCACGAAGAGCTTCGTCGTCACCTGCTTCGACCCCGACGCCCCGACGCCATCAGGGTTCTGGCACTGGGTCCTGGTGGATCTGCCTGCGTCCGTCACGTCGCTTGCCGCCGACGCGGGCAAGGAGGGTGGCTCGAACCTCCCGAAGGGCGCGTTCCACTGCCGGAACGATTACGGCGCGAAGGCGTACGGGGGGCCTGCCCCGCCGCCAGGGGACCGACCGCATCGGTATTACTTCGTCGTGCACGCACTCGACGTCGAACGCCTTGGGGTGGACGAGAACACGTCTCCGGCGGCGGTCTCGTTCACGATGCTCGGCCACACGTTAGGCCGCGCCGTTCTCATGGCGACGTACCAGGCGAAAGCCTGATTTGCTCGCCTCGGACAAGGGGCGGCTTGCCACCGGTTCGCAGGTACTCGGCGAATTCATCCGGGAGATCGCTCGCGAGGATCGCGCGAGCCGCCTCGTCCACATCGTATTCGACGCGGACGAACTCGGCGCGCGGTGGCGCGCCCGCGCCGATGTTGAGCAACACGTAGCCGGCGCGCCAGTCGCCGTCCTTCGGCCGGCCGACGCTGCCGGTATTCACGAAGTGAATTCCTTCGACCTCGCGGTGCCACGGCTTGTGCGTGTGGCCGAAGCAGAGCACGTCACCCGCCCTCGCGCCCGCGTGCTGCGCCATCTTGAGACAGAACGAGTCCGGGCGGTCCTCGGTCCAGTACAACGTGTTGAGCGTCGGCGTCCCGTGCACCAGGACGACGGTCGGGCCGGCGCCGTGGCCGCCTGACGGCTTGAGGTCGATGCGGAACGGCAGCGCCGCGAGGTACCGTTTCACGTCGGGCACCGTGTGCGCCTTCGTCCACTCGAACGAGACGTGGGACAGTTCCTCCTGCCTCGGGTCCTCGTACTTGCACCCGCAGTGCTTGTAGTCGGTACCGACGGTCGAGTCGTAGTTCCCGCTGATCCCGGGAACGTGCGAGTCACGGAGCAGTGCCGCCGTTTCGTTCGGCCACGGCGCGTACCCGACCAGGTCGCCGAGATGGTACGTCGCGTCGACGCCGCGCTCCGCGACATCGCGAAGGACAGCCCGGAGCGCAGGGAGGTTCGCGTGAATGTCGGAAATGAGCGCGTAACGCATTTTCACGACCGCGACACGGGCGTGGCCGTGCCCGCACGTACCGTGGTTCCATCGGATACCGCGAGCGCGGCGGGACCCCCTGTTGCTGGAAAGTACCGCTGGCGCGCCCAGAGCGACACGTAGACGAGCCCGACGAGCACCGGGACCTCGATCAGCGGGCCGATGACCGCGGCGAGTGCCTCTCCCGACGCGATCCCGAAGGTCGCGACGGCAACCGCGATGGCGAGCTCGAAGTTGTTCCCCGCAGCCGTGAACGAGAGCGATGCCGTCTCAGGGTAATCGAAGCCGAGGCGCTTGGAGATCACGAAGGCGAGCCCGAACATCACGAAGAAATACACGATCATGGGCAGCGCAATTCGCACCACGTCGAGCGGGAGCGCGAGGATGCGATCGCCCTGCATGGCGAACATCAGCACGATCGTGTACAACAGTCCTACGAGCGCCGTCGGCCCGACCCTGGGGATGAACGTCCCCGTGTACCATCGCTCCCCTCGCCGCGCGACGAGGATTCGCCTCGTCAGGTAGCCGGCGACGAGCGGGATCCCGAGGAAGACGAGCACGG
>DASURJ010000219.1:0-2346 GCA_036280115.1 Gemmatimonadaceae bacterium | reverse complement strand
CGAGGGCGGGCTCCTCTTCTACCGGAAGAACTCGGGACTCGAGCGCCAGTCGCGCGTGTTCGTCCGCCGGAGCGTCGACGCCGAACCGTCGCTGCTGCTCGATCCGAACGCCATGTTCCCCGACGGATCGGTGTCGTTAGGTCAGGTGGCACCGTCGCCCGACGGGGCGCTCGTCGCCTACACGCTCTCCGAGGGCGGCGCCGACTGGCAGACCGTGCACGTGCGCGACATCGCGACCGGGCGCGATCGTCCGGACAGCGTGCGCTGGATGCGCTTCTCCGGGTTGTCGTGGACGAAGGACGGCAAGGGGTTCTTCTACTCCCGGTATCCGGAGCCGCCGGAGGGAAAGGCGCTCGAGGCCGCGCTCACCGGCCACGCCATCTACTACCACCGGGTCGGAACGCCGCAGTCGGCGGACCGGCTGATCTACGAGCGGAAGGATCTCCCGACGTGGTTCGTCTTCGGGAGCGTCACCGAGGACGGTCGCTACCTCCTCGTCTCGATCTCGCGCGGGGCGGACAACACCAATCGGCTCTACGCCGCCGGCCTCGGCGATCCGCTGCACCCGAACGTCGCCGCCCCGGTGCGTCCGGTCGTCGAGCTGGACGGCGCCGAGTACAGCCCGGTCGGCAGCGACGGGAGCACCGTCTTCGTCCGCAGCGATGCCGATGCGCCGAATCGGAAGATCCTCGCCATCGAACTCCGCGATCCGCGACCGGTCGCCTGGCGGACGATCGTTCCCGAGGGGCAGCAGGCGATCGAGGGCGCGTCGGTCATCGGCGGACGCCTCGTGCTGCAGTACCTCGACGACGTGAAGAGTCGCGTGCGCTTCTTCTCGCTGCGCGGCGAGGCGGAAGGGGAGCTCGCGCTTCCCGGCGTCGGCACCGTGGTCGGCATCAGCGGTCGCCAGGACTCGCCGGAGTTGTTCTACGCCTACACGTCGCCGCTGTATCCCACGACGGTCTTCTCGTACGACGCCGCCTCCGGGAGGAGCACGCCCTTCGAGGCCGCGACGCCGCCCATCGACGTCGATCGCTACGAGACGAAGCAGCTCTTCGCCACCTCGAAGGACGGCACGCGCATCCCGTTCTTCCTCACGATGCGCAGGGACCTGAAGCGCGACGGTGCCAACCCGACGCTGCTGTATGCATACGGCGGCTTCTCCGTGAGCCTGACGCCGAGCTTCTCGCCGAGCGTTCCGGCGTGGCTGGAGCTCGGCGGCATCTACGTGACGGCGAACCTGCGCGGCGGCGGCGAGTACGGCGAGGCGTGGCATCGCGCGGGAATGCTCGATCGCAAGCAGAACGTCTTCGACGACTTCATCGCCGTCGCCGAGTACCTGGTGAAGGAGGGGTACACTTCGCCGGCCAGGCTCGGCATCGAGGGGGGCTCCAACGGCGGGCTGCTCGTGGGCGCGGCGATGGAGCAGCGCCCCGACCTCTTCGCGGTCGCGTTTCCCGGCGTGGGCGTGATGGACATGCTGCGCTACGACCGATTCACGGGAGGGCGCGCCTGGGTGACGGAGTACGGCTCGTCGTCCGACCGCGCGCAGTTCGAGACGCTGTTCAGATACTCGCCACTGCACAATATCCGGACGGGCGTGTGCTATCCGGCCACGCTCGTGACGACCGCCGATCATGACGACCGCGTGGTGCCGAGCCATTCGTTCAAGTTCGTGGCGACGCTGCAGCGCGCGCAGGCGTGCGCGCGCCCGGTGCTCGTTCGCGTGGAGACACAGGGATCCCACGGCTACCGGCCGACCGACAAACGGATCGCCGAGATCGCGGACATCTACGCGTTCGCGGCGGCACAGACGGGGATGAAGGCGCCGTTGCCACGTCCATGATGCGCGTTCGTTAGGAGCGCGTTGCCTGCCGGGCCCTCCGACCGTCCTGTGTTACGCACTTCGGTCGAGGAAATCGGCACATGGCTGCAGCGGCGCCCGGGGCGGCGAGAAATGCCTACCGCCCACACATCCGTCCCGCCGTCGTATTCGTTGCGGCTCTCGTAGTCTCGGCGGGCTTCGGTGGAGCGGCCTGCGGCCGACCCGTGAGCGCCGCGAGTGGCCGCGACACCCTGTACATCGGCGTCGCGGCCCTTCGCACGAACACCACGTACTTCCAGGGTGTCGAGATGGCGCTCGCGCAGCTGAATCAGCGGCGCCCCACCGACGCGCCCGTGCTCGCGATGCGACTGCCGCCCGAGGTGCAGACCAGTCAGGTGAAGGTCGCGGAGTCGTTCCGCGACGATCCGGCGGTGATCGGAGTCGTCGGGCACACCGGAAGCGCGCAGACGCTCGATGCCGCGCCGATCTACGGCGACCGCGAGCACGACGGCCGTGATGCC
>DASURJ010000218.1:0-4516 GCA_036280115.1 Gemmatimonadaceae bacterium | reverse complement strand
CTGGCGAGGGACACGGCCGAAGCCCGCGCGGGCGTCGATTCGCTCATCTCGCTCGGCGTGGACTTCATCAAGGTGCACTCGCAGCTCAACGCCGAGGCGTACTTCGCCATTGCTCGGCGCGCGCGAGAGCGCGGCATTCCGTTCGCGGGGCACGTGTCGCGCGCGGTTGGCTCGGCGGCGGCGTCCGATTCCGGCCAGAAAAGCATCGAGCATCTGCTCGCCATTCCCGCGGCATGCACGCCAGCGGACTCGGTCGCGCTCCTGCCGCGGTTCCCTGTCCAGTCCGCGCTCGGCCGCTGCTCGTCGGAGGATCTCCGGCCGCTGTACGCGAAGTTCGTCCGCAACGGGACCTGGGTGACGCCGACGTTCACGGCGCAGTACGAGGTGGCGGTGTGGCCGACGCGCCGGGTTCCGGGCGACTCGCTCGCGCACTACCTCCCCGACACGGTGAAGCGGTACGTCGCGCAGATCTTTCCGATGCCGGACAGCATTCCGCCTAACGCTGACTCCGTCGGCCGCGCGATGCTCGAGCAGCGACTGCGGCAGGTGGCGGCGATGCACGAGGCCGGCGTCGGGATCCTGACCGGCACGGACGCTCCGCTTCGCAACAGCCCGCCCGGGTTCGGTCTGCACGAGGAGTTCGTGCTCCTCGCGCGCGGCGGGATGACGCCGTTCGAGATTCTCCGCGCGGCGACGCTCGGGGCCGCGCGGTTCCTTGGCGCGACGGATTCACTGGGCACGATCGCGGCAGGCAGACTGGCGGACCTCGTGCTCCTCGAGGCGGATCCCCTTCGCGACATTCGCAATACGCGCCGGATTGCCGCGGTGATGGCCAACGGGCGTCTCTACGCCGGTCCGGATCGCGTGCGGCTTCTTCGAGCGGCCGTCGACACGCGCTGAGCCGGTCCCCTGGCTTTGGTTGGTGTTTCCCCTGCCAACCGACCGACTGGAGTCTCCGCCGAGTCCCTCATATGCTTGGCTATACGTAGGGATGCGTGTCACCGCGCCGACGACGGCTGGCGGTCATGCGCCTCCGGCGTTCCCAACGGAGCTTCAGGTCTCATGGTGCAGGTTTGGATTCGTGCCGTAGCCCTTGGTCTCACACTCGGTGCCTGCGGTGGGCTCAATCGACCCGACGGGCTGAGGTCGGCGCACGTCGAGCGTCTATACTTCGGTCGGAACATCGGTGACACCGCGGTCGTGAGCGACTCGGCGTGGAACGGGTTCGTCCGAACGGTCCTCTCGCCCGCGTTTCCCGCCGGCGCGACGGTCTGGGATGCCGCGGGACAGTGGCGCGCGCCTAACGGGGAGCTCGTGCGCGAGCAGAGCTTTGTCGTCGAGCTCGTTCACGTCGTCACGCCGGAGTCCGAGCAGCGCGTTCAGTGGGTGATGGCGGATTACAAGCGACGGTTCGCCCAGCAGTCGGTGCTCCGGCTCGTGACGACGGCGTGGGCGGCGTACTGAGGCATGAGGTCAGGTCACCCATGAGCGATGCCGCGGTCCTTCGCATTCGAATCAAGAAGAACGCCGACGGGTCGGCCGCGTTGACGTGCACCCGCGCCGATGGCACGGTCACGTGGCAGAGGCAGGAGGGGGTGCACGGGCAGTTCTTCCCGCGACACGACCTCACGCATTTCGCCGTGGAGACGACGCTCGGACATCGCCGTGGGTTCTATGGGCTCGTCACGGAAGGGTGGAACCTCTCCGACTTCGGGAACCCGTGGCCCCGCGGATCGATTCCTGCCGACGCCGACCCGTCCGAGCTGATCGTCGGCCTCCTCGACGTGGAACGCGCTTCCGGCGAACGCGCAACGGCGGCCGACTTCAACGACCGGATCGCGTCCTATTACCGCGAGCACGCTCCGGGAGTCCACCCGCCAGCGCTGACCGACGACGAACTCGGGCGCATCCGCCAGCGGCGGGCGGAGCTCTTTGCCGCCTGGGACGCGGTGCAGCCAGGGCGGGCGCTCGAGCTTACCTTTGATGCCGATGCACCTGGCCGTTAGGCACCAGCTTCCCGGATTCATGTCGCACTCCCCGCCCCCGCCCCCTTATGCCATCGACCTGGAATCGACTGTAGACGAGGCCACGGTTGCTCTGGCAACCCAGCCCGAGAGCGTCGTGACGTGGCGTCCATCTCCGACCGCGTGGTGCGCGAAAGAGATCATCGGGCATCTCATCGATTCGGCAACGAACAACCACCAGCGGTTCGTCCGCGCGGCACGCCAGCCGGATCTGGTCTTCCCGGGTTACGCGCAGGACGAATGGGTGAGCGTGCAGGCGTACGCCCGCGCACCGTGGAACGAGTTGCTGAGTCTGTGGCGCAGCTACAACCGCCACCTCGCGTGGGTCATGGCCGCGATCCCGCCGGAGATTCGCAGCCGCCGGCATGCACGCCACAACCTCCACGAGATCGGGTGGAGTACGGTCGCGGCCGACGTGCCGGCGACGCTCAATGACCTGATGGCGGATTACGTCGGCCACCTCCGGCACCACATCGGGCAGGTTCACGATCGCGTGCGAGCCGCGAGGGCGGCGGCGAGTCTGCTGCCGGCGAGCCGCTGAATGGCGGGCGCCGCTGACGGAGACGCGAGCCGCGACACCCGCGACATCGACCGGCTGGAGATCGCGCTGCACGTCAGTGCCGACGACCTCGAGCCCGAGCGCATTACGCGCATGCTTGGTGTTGCTCCGACGTTTGCTGGCCGAAAAGGTGAGCAGGTCGACCAGGGCGGCGTTCCGGTCACGCAGCCGCGCGGGATCTGGTGCTATGCGCTGCCGGCGTCCCCCGAGTGGGAGCTTGGCGACGCCATCGACACGCTGCTGGAGCAGCTTCCCGCCGACCCTGCGCTCTGGGAATCGATGGCTGGCTGGGCGGTCGTGAGCGTCGTTTGCGGGCTCTACGTGCACGACGTCGGCCGGTCGGCGGCACTGCCGCCGGACACACTCGCCCGCCTCGCCGAACGCCGGTTGACACTCCGGTTGGAGATTCACGGGCCGGCGCCGGAACAGACATGAAGCCTAACGTCTAGCGTTCGACGATCCGACCGATCACGGTCACCACCGGCTGGCGCGCGAGCACGTCGAAAGATTCATCTGGACATCGAGTGGTCCACTCGCCATCCTGCGGCCGGGATCGGTGGTGGAGCGCTGGTGTCGGACAAGCCACAAGGCGGGCGAATGGACAAGGTTCGATGTGGCACGTGCGGAGGGGAACACGACCTCAGCGAGATGGAACCGAGCTACACGTACCCCGATGCCTATCTCGCCATTGCCCCCGAGGAACGGGATGCCGTGGCAACCGTCGGGAGCGACGATTGCCGGCTCCGCGGCGGCACGGAGGGCGACCATCGGTACTTCCTTCGCGTGCTGCTTCCCATCCCGGTCCGTGGCGAGACCGAGGCCTGCGCGTGGGGCGTGTGGGCGGAAGTGAGCGAGGCGGCGTTCACGCGCACGCGCGAGCTCTGGGACGATCCCGACCAGGCGTACGAGCCGCCGTTCCAGGCGACGCTCGCGAACGCGCTCACCTGCTACAGCGCCACGCTGGGCCTTCCCGGCGCCGTCACCCTGTCGGGACCCGAGGTCATCCCGACCTTCGTGCTCGCCGGTGAGCTCGACCATCCGCTCGCACGCGAGCAGCGTGATGGGGTGCACCCGGAGCGCGTCGTCGAGTGGCTGTTCGCGCATATGCATTGAGAATCAGCGATCAGCTATCAGCTATCAGCTATCAGCTATCAGCTAGGCGCACGGGCCGGCCTCGCGGTGGCCGCGTCGGGCTCCGCTGATCGGCCGGCGTCGTCGGCCGGGGATACGGATCGGGAGGATGGGACGGATGCTGCGGATCGTTTCGCGCGAAGGAGAGCGGGTCTCGCAATGACCTGACAGCAATGACCCGACAGATGAGGGGGAACTGCTCGTTCCGACGGTGGCGTCCCGGGCGGCTGTTCGCCCACCCCTTCCGGTCATTGCGAAACCACCTCCCCGCTCCCGAGGAGCGATCCGCTTGGATCGGCCCATTAGCATGATCCGTAATCCGCTCGGCATGGCAGCCGTGCACGGGACCGGTACGTGCGACAAAGTGGCCAGCCCGTATGCTCTGCTGATAGCTCATAGCTGATCGCTGATTGCTGCCGACTGATGACCGCACACATCCGCAAACTCGTCGATCATCTCGCGTGGGCCGACGCCGCAACGCTGCGGTCGCTGCGTGACGCCCCGAACGCGGGCGGACGCACCCTCCAGCTCTACGCCCACATCGTCGCCGCCGAAAGCGTGTGGCTCGCCCGCATCGCGGGACGATCGCCGGATGTCGCGGTCTGGCCGGCGCTCTCGCTCGATGACGCAGCAGCGCTCGCGGAACGGAACGCGCGCGAGCTCGATGGGCTCGCGGGCACGCTCGGCGCGGGCGACCTGGATCGCGCGATCGTGTATCGCAACAGCGCCGGCCGGGAGTTTCGGTCCACACTCGGGGACATCCTCCTGCACATCTCCCTGCATGGCACCTACCACCGCGGAC
>DASURJ010000217.1:0-2056 GCA_036280115.1 Gemmatimonadaceae bacterium | reverse complement strand
AGGAGGGCAACGGCGCGGAGGAGCGCTCCCGCACGACGCCGGGCCGTGGGGTCGTAGATGCAGGCGATCAGCTGGTCACCAGCCGGCCCTGCAACTGCCGCCACAGGCACGGGGCGCACGCGCTCGAACGTCTCGATTGCTACCCCGACGTCGGCCGCGACCGGCTCGAACACCCCGGGCGACCGCGTGCCGTTCGTGGTCGCCGGCTCCGTCGTGAAGAGATACCCCGTGGCCGCGAGACGCTCGCCGAGCCGCGTGTCCGGCCCGCGCCCGAGCTTTCCACCGGCCGGGACGCGTCGCACGAGCGCGCCACGCTCGGCGAGCCGGATCGCGAGTGACGCGACCATCTGCTCGCGATCGGAGTGCACGTACACCACCTCGACGTAATGCTCGAGCATCACCTGCCGCAGTCGCAGGCTCTCGTGGACCCAGGGGCCGCCCATGGGCATGGGCGTGAGCTCCACGCCGGGCAGCGCTTCGGCCGCGGGTGACAGGCGCTGCTCGACCGCGCTGTCGGCGCGGCAGACGTACGTGCACTGATAGCCTCGCGCGGCAAGCGCGACGGCGGCCGCGCCGAACGCGCGCGCGCTTCCGGACCACTCAGCCGGCGAGTAGTAGAAGAGGACGCGCAAGAACTACTGGGACCAGGGGCGAAAGACCACGGAACTAGGGACCAGACACGCGAGACACGGCGTTCACGCGCTCTCCAGCTTCCTCGGTCGCGGCGAACTGCAGCGCGTGCAAACGGTGATAGTGGCCTCGCCTCGCCAGCAACGACGCGTGCGTGCCGTGCTCCACCACTCGACCGCGATCGAGCACCAGAATCTGATCCGCGTGGGCGACCGTCGATAGACGGTGCGCGATCACGAACACGGTCCTCCCCTCGAGGAGTCGGTCGATCGCCTCCTGCACCAGCCGCTCCGACTCGGTGTCGAGCGCCGACGTCGCCTCGTCGAGAATGAGAATGGGCGGGTCGACGAGCAAGGCGCGTGCGATGGATAGCCGCTGGCGTTGCCCGCCCGACAGCCGCGTACCGCGCTCCCCCAGAACCGTCTCGTAGCCGTTCGGAAGCTCGGTGATGAAGGCGTGTGCGTTCGCCGCGCGCGCCGCGGCCTCGATCCGCTCGGTCGTGTACGTGCCGCTCGCTCCGTACGCGAGGTTGTTCCGCACCGTGTCGTTGAAGAGCACCGTGTCCTGACTCACGATGCCGATGAGCGAGCGCAGGGCGGGAAGCGCGATCTCGCGCGTGTCCACGCCGTCCAGGAGAATGCGTCCCGACGTGGGCTCGTAGAAGCGGGGAATGAGATCCACGAGGGTGGTCTTCCCTGCCCCACTCGCGCCGACGAGCGCCACGACGTCGCCCTTCGCGGCAACGAATGAGACGTCCGACAGCACCGGCTCCCGCTCGTAGGCGAACGAAACGCGCTCGAACTCGAGGGCTCGCTCCAACCGCGCCATCGTAATCGTCCCGCGGTCGAGGCTCGCTTCGGTTTGGCTGTCGAGCACCTCGAAGATGCGCTCCGCGGCCGCCAGCGATTGCTGCGCGGTGGTGGGCACCTGCGACAACTGCTTGAGCGGCTGTAGCATCCGCATCACGAGGATGAGGAACGTGATGAGCACGGAGCCGGTGAGTACGCCCGTGTCCACCATCCGCGCACCGACCCAGAGAATCGTCACGGCGATCGCCGTTCCGACGGTCTCGGTGATCGGCTGTGCCAGCACGGCGAGTCGCGTGACACGCACCATCCCGCGCGCATATCGTCCGCTGCCGTCGCGGAACCGCGTCTCCTCGTACGCCTCGCCCCCGAACGACTTCACGAGTCGAATGCCGCTCACGGACTCCTGCACAACCGCGTTCATCTCGCCGTACTGGTTGCTGAGTCGCCGGTGGCCGCTGCGCAACTTCCGAAGCAGCGGCTGCAGGATCGCGATGAGGAGTGGAGCGACGACGACGGCGAGCAGGGTCAGTCGCCACGACATCCAGAGCATCGTACCTACCGCGACGAGCACGTTGGCGAAACTCTGAACGGACTGCGTCACCGCCTGCGTAATGACC
>DASURJ010000216.1:0-7951 GCA_036280115.1 Gemmatimonadaceae bacterium | reverse complement strand
GGCGATGGCCTTGGGCCGAGCGTCCTGGTGCTTGCGAAGGCCCCGGATGCTCCGGCGCGCGCGGCGGTACGCCATCGGCACGAAGATCCGCGCGCAATCGAGCTCCGCCTTGGCCGCATCCTCGCCTCCGAGCCGCTCGATGTCCGCCGACGTGCGCGACAGTACCGCCGTCGCGAGAAAGATCTCGATCGCCGCGTTCGCCATCCGCTCCTGCAGAAACTGTTTGTCGATGATCCCCTTGCCGTGCCGCAGGATGGCGTTCTCGACGCCCAGGGCGAGGTCGTGAATCAACGTCTCGACGAGCTCTTTCTCCCGCTCGAGCGCGGGATGAACCAGGGTAAAGCGCTGCTTCGTGATCTGGCGGCGCGCTCTCCCCGCGAGATACTCGCCGATCGCACCGAGGGAACGAATCGGCGCCTTGAACGCCGTGCCTAACGCTTTCAGCCGCTCACCCGGCTGCTGCAGCCCCATGAGCGCGATGAGTGCCCGCAGCACCTCGTTCGTACCCTCGAAGATCAGGTTGATCCGCGAGTCGCGTACTGCCTGCTCGTACGGGTATTCCTTCGAGTAGCCGATACCGCCGGCGATCTGCAGCGCCTCGTTCGCCGCCCGGAACGCGAGCTCCGAACCGAACACCTTGCAGACCGCCGTCTCGAGCGAGAAGTCGATCCCGCCACGATCCACCATCCCGCCCGTCACCGTCACTGCCGAATCGAGCGCGTAACACTCGGCGGCGAGCGTCGCGATCTTCCGCTGGATGATCTCGAACGACCCGATGGGTCTGCCGAACTGCTCGCGCTGCTTCGCGTACGCGAGGGCCTCGCGCATGATGCGCCGGGTGCCGCGCGCCGACCCCGCCGCGAGCCCGAGCCGGCCGGAGTTCAGGATCTCGAGCGCGATCCGGAACCCCTGCCCCACCTCGCCCAGGCGATCCTCCACCGGGACACGTACGTTCTCGAACGCGATGGCGCGCGTGTCGGACGCCTTGATCCCCATCTTCTCCTCGAGCTTGCCGAGGCTCACGCCCGGCGCGTGGGCGTCGACGATGAACGCCGTCACCCGCGCCTTGCGCGCGCCATCCACCTCGACCGGGACCTTCGCGAACACCGTGAGGATATCCGCGTACCCCGCGTTGGAGATCCAGATCTTCGTCCCGTTGAGCACGTAGTGCGACCCGTCGTCGCTCGGCACGGCGGTCGCACGCATGGCCTGCGCGTCCGAGCCCGAGCCTGGCTCGGTGAGGCAGAACGCGGCGATCATCTCACCGGTGGCGCACTTCGGGAGGTAGCGCTGCTTCTGGTCCTCGTTACCGAAGAGCACGATACCTTTGCATCCGATCGACTGATGGGCGCCGAAGTAGACGGTGAGCGCCGGGTCGATCGAGCCGAGCTCGCCGAACACGCGGTTGTAGACCCTGGCCGAGGCACCAAAACCACCGTACTCCTCCGGAATACTGAGCCCCATGAGCCCGAGCGCGTGCAGCCCCTGGCGCACCTCGTCCGGGAAGCGGCCGTCGTGATCGAACTTCGACGAATTCACCGACGACTCGGCCCAGTCGCGCATCGAGTCGAGGATCATCCCGAGAGACTCGCCCTCTTCGGGCGCCAGCACGGGATAGGGAAAGACGAGGTCCTCGCGGATCTCGCCGAGGAACGCGCTCTTCGTGAACGAGGGATTGACGTCCGGGGCGGCGAGATGCGGGTTGTGTGTCCCGGCGGCAGTGGGAGTCTCGGTCATTCGTGTCGGATTGAGGCGTGGTGAGACTGGCCCTGAATCATCGCATCGAGGCGCGTGGCGTGCTATGCGGAGCATGACCGTGTCGCGCCCCGTCCCTTCTACCCCAGTGACCACGTCACCGCCGCCGGCCGGGCCCCCACCGTCCGCGCCGCGGTTTGGCGTGTTCCGCGCGCTTCGTCACCGGAACTATCGGCTGTTCTTCGGCGGCCAGACCGTATCGCTCGTCGGCACGTGGATCACGCGGATCGCCACAAGCTGGCTCGTCTACCGGCTCACCGGCTCCGTACTCCTGCTGGGCGTGGTGGGGTTCTTCAGCCAGATCCCGACGCTCGTGCTATCGCCGCTCTCGGGCGTCCTGGTGGACCGGTGGAACCGTCACCGAGTCCTGGTCGTGACGCAGGTGCTGTCGATGCTGCAGTCGTTCGCGCTCGCGGGCCTCGCCTTCGCCGACATCATCACGGTTCGTGACATCCTCCTGCTACAGCTCGCGCAGGGAATCATCAACGCGTTCGACACGCCGGCCCGCCAGGCGTTCGTGGTGGAGATGGTCGAGGACCGCGCCGACCTGCCTAACGCCATTGCACTCAACTCGTCGATGGTGAACCTGAGCCGCATTCTCGGCCCGTCCATCGGCGGCATCATCATCGCGGCCGTCGGTGAAGCGTGGTGCTACTTCATCGACGGGGTCTCGTACATTGGCGTCATCGCGTCGCTCGTGGCCATGCGCGTGACCCCACGCGTCATGCCGACGGTGAAAACGAGCGTCCTCGAGGACCTCACCGCCGGCTTTCGTTACGTGACCGGGTTCCCGCCGATCCGCTCGGCGCTGGTGCTGCTCGCGCTCGTGAGCACGATGGGCATGCCATATACGGTGCTCATGCCTGCGGTCGCGCGCGGGGCACTCGGTGGAGACTCGCACACGCTCGGGTTTCTCATGGCCGGGGCGGGCGTCGGTGCCTTGGGCGGCGCGTTCTACCTGGCCTCGCGACGCACCGTCCTCGGCCTCGGACGCCTGATGGCCGCGGCGGCGTGCACCTTCGGCGTCGGCCTGGTCCTGTTCGGGTTCTCGCGGAGCTTCGTGCTCTCGCTTCTCATCGTCCCCGTGGTGGGCGGCGGGATGATGGTGACGATGGCGTCGACGAACACGATCCTGCAGACGATCGTCGAAGAGCATCTGCGCGGCCGCGTTATGGCGTTCTACGCGATGGCGTTTCTCGGGACGGCGCCCATCGGGAGCCTCATGGCCGGCGTGGTGGCGGACCGCATCGGGCCGACGAACACGATCATCCTCGGCGGGGTGGCGTGTCTCGCGGTGGGGATTTGGTTCGCGGTGAGGCTGCCCCGGTTTCGGGAGGACGTGCGGCCGATCTACGTCGCGCGCGGGATACTGGAGTCAGAGTCGAATTGAGTCGTTCTGTTGCGGGGTCTGACCGTATTGCCGCCGAGTAGCCGACCGAGATGACAGGATCGTTCTAACGAGCGCTGCGCGCCCCGAAACCGGTCATCGCGCGTCCGCGTATCACGAGCATGCGCACCACCCATGGCCTCCGACGGATTACCTCTCGGACGCTTGTGATCGTCCTGACATTCGCGCTCACCGCGTCCCTCGCCGCGCAAACCCCGTCCTGCACCGCCGCAGTCCGCTCCGATGGGACTCCCCTCGACTCGGCCGTCGTCGCAGCGATGCACGAGCACAACGTGCCTGGTGCCGCGATCGTCATCGTGCGAGGCGGAGCGGTTGACATGCTCCGTGGGTACGGGTGCGCTGATCTCGAGCGTGATGTTCCGGTGGATCCGCGCACCACGGTGTTCCGGGTCGCCTCGGTATCGAAATCGTTTGTCGCGACCGCGACACTCGTCGCGGCGGAGCGTGGGCTCGTGGATCTCCGCACCGATGTCAATCGGTACCTTCGCGGCCTGCAGGTACCGACGGCATGGAATCGCCCCATCACGCTTCACGATTTGCTGACGCACACCGCCGGATTGGAGGAGAGCGTCATCGGGTATGCCGCGCGAACGCCCGCGGACATCCGACCCCTCGGGGAGTTCCTCGCGGCGAAGCTGCCACGGAGAGGTTGGCCGCCGGGCGACGTGACCAGCTACTCGAACTACGGCTACGCGCTCGCGGGTTACGTCGTCGAGTCGGCGGCCGGCACATCGTTCGCCGACTACGTGCAGCGCGAGGTTCTTTCCCCGCTGGGCATGACGCGGTCGTCGTTCGCGCAGCCCCTCCCGCCGGCGCTCGAGCGCGATCTTGCCACGTCCTATCGCTGCACGGCCAGCGGGTGCACGCGCGTCGAGCGCGATTATCGATCGGCGTACCCGCCGGGGGGGCTCGCGACGACCCCCGATGACATGTCGCGTTTCCTCCTCGCTCAGCTCGGAATCCCCGTGGACGGACGACGTGTGCTCACCGACTCCGTGCTCGGGCTGATGCGCACGCGTCAGTTCTCGCACCACCCGCGTCTTCCGGGGCTCACGTACGGCTTCGTCGAGGAAGGAGTCGGCGACGAACGCGCGCTCACCCACGCGGGCGGAGCGTCGGGATTCACGAGCTTCGTCGTGATTGTCCCCGGCCGTCAGTTCGCCGCGTTCGTGGTGGCGAACGGAGGCTCGTCTCGATTCGGTGCAGCGGCCCGCGATGCGATGACGCGCGCACTGGCGGAGCCGCCGATCATACCCCTCGCACGCGGCACCGAGCATTCATCGGTGAATCCGGCCGGGTCGTACCGCCTGACTCGTTATGCGCGCCGCGGCGTCGAGAACCTGCCGATGCTATTCAGCGGACAGCTGCACGTCATCCCAGGCGGGGGTGACACGATCGCCATTGTCGGACTTGGCGACGCCAGCGGCGACTACGTGCCGGCCGGAATGGGTGTGTGGACGCGGGTCGGTGGGCACGACCTCGTCGCCGTACGCACGGAGAACGGAGCGGTCACGCACCTTTTTGGCTCGCCGTCGTTCTTCGGAACGCGCTTTCCGGCGGCGTACGAGCGCCTCGCCTGGTACGATGCGCCGGGGTTCGTCAACGAAGCGCTATCGTACACGGTCGCCCTCCCGCTGCTCGCGCTCGTCGCCTGGCTACTAGTCGCTGGCGTCGTTCGATGGCGCCGGCGCCGGCACTCGCCGACACGTCGCACGGCTCGCCCGCCACGGGCGTGGCGCGGCGCTGCCACGGTTGCCGCAGTCGCGGCGGTCGCGGCGGTCGCGCTGTCGACGTGGTTCGGATTCGGGTTCATCGCCGCGACCAACCGCGCGGCTGAACGCGGCGGGGGCGACCTGGTGTACGGCCTCCCGCCGGCCATGCAATTCCTGGCCTGGGCACCTTCGGTGCTGGCGCTACTCGCCGTGCTGCTCGTGCTGCTGGCGATCGCGGGGTGGCAACGCGGCTGGTGGAGCGTTCCCGGACGGCTGCTCTACACCGTCATCGCGATCAACGTCGTTCTGTTCGTCGCGATGCTCGTCCGCTGGGGATACTTCCCGGTCGCGACGGGATGAAGCGTCGCGAGCCGCAACAGAGGACGAGAGAACGGCCGGAGTCATCAGTCCTGAGTCATCCAGTCATGAGTTGTGAGTCACGCTGCCGGAACTCACGACTGGATGACCGGAAACCGATGACTCGGCCGTTCCTAGTCCTCGGCCAGCTCCCGCAGAACCTTGACGGCCTTGACCGCTTCGACCGTCGGCTGTGCCCCGTTCTTGACCCGCTCGACGAGCCCCGCGTCGCGGTTGTACAGGTCGTTCCCGAAGTGCAGTCGTCCGTCGCGGATGAACGTCGTGAAGTAGACGATGTACACCGGCACCTTGTCCTTCAGGTTCACGTGCCGGTTGTCGCGCGTGCTGTGCATCGCCTCCTGCACCTGCTCCGGCGTCCAGCCGAGGACCCACTCCGCCATCTTTTCCGGGTGCTCCAGCCGAATGCAGCCGTGGCTGAACGCCCGGACGTCCCTATCGAACAACGACTGCTCGGGCGTGTCGTGCATGTAGATGTCGAACGTGTTCGGGAACATGAACTTCACGAGACCGAGGGCGTTCCCGTCACCGGGCAGCTGGCGGATGCGCTGTTTCCCGCCCTCGGTGACGATCTCGTAGTTGTTCCGCTCGAGGAAGGTCGGGTCGGCCTCGACCTTCGGCCAGAGCTCCTTCTCCATGATGTTGTCGGTCGCGTTCCAGTACGGGCGGAACACGACGTACTGCATGGAGTCGGAGAACACCGGCGTGTTCCGATCCTCGAACTCGGCGCCGACGATCACCTTCATCTCCATCACCTTCCTCGCGTCGTCGAACGCCTCGAGACGGAACGCCGGGACGTTCACGAACACGTACTTGTCGCCTAACGTGCGCGGCATCCAGCGGAACCGCTCCATGTTCGCCGCGATCTGCCCGAGCCGGTACGCTGCCGGCACGTTGAGCGCCTGCAGCGTCTCCCTGCCTAGCGCCGAGTCCACCACGATGCCGTGCTCGCGCTGGAATTGCGCGACCGCTCCCGCCAGCTCGCGATCGTACTCCGCCTGCCCCTTCGCCGTGTCGGCGATGGCACTGTCCCCGGTCAGGTAGCCCTCGACCCGAAGGCGCTCGCGCAGCGCCGTCAGGCGTTCGGCGCTCGTACTGCCGCCGGGCTTCACGGCTCTGCCCTCGGGGACAGGCTGCCAGCCGCCACGCGCGATGATCTGGCGATAGCGCACGAGCTGCTTCTGCAGCGCCTTGTACTCGTCGTACTCGGGACGCATCTGCGTCACGGACACGTCGAAGTCGCGATCGCGCAGGAACCGCCCGAGGGCGGAATCGACCTGCGCGGGCGTCGGCTCGATGTGCCAATCCTGCGACACGGTGCTCGGGTCCACCTGACCGGTCAGGAGATCCTCGCCCAGCGCGACGTACGTCGCCGTGAGCGCGACGTCCACGTCCGCGAGGAGATCGGCGCTCGGGTCCTTCGCCTCGAGCAGCTCGGACAACACCCGATGCAGCTCCGTGAGCGGATAGTTATCGAGCGCGAGCGCGTCGGCATCGCCCGCGAGGAGTGCCGTCATCAGCGTCTTGGTTCGCCGCTCCCGTAGCCCATCGTCATCGAGCCAGATGGGGTAGCCGCCGTACTCGTCGTAGAGCTTCTTCGCGTGCTTCCACTGCGATTCGCTGATCGGCTTCGGCCGTTGCTCGTCCAGCCGTTTGTCGATCGCGGCGTTGATCCGGGCGACTGGAACGCCTTTGACGGATTCGACCTTGGTCGGCTCGAACGAATCGTCGATCTCACCACCGGTCTCACTGCGCTGCGGCTCCCTGCCGAAGTCACACGCGGTGAGCCCGCCGGTAAGCATCACGGCAGTTCCAAAGGATAGGGCAATTCGAGAGATACGGCTGAAGGTCGGCATTCTGGTCTCGGTGATCGGTCGCGGCGTCGCGGAGCGGACGGTTGGGGTCGGTGGCAGACCCAATTGGCGAATTACGGGCCAGTGCCGCACAGCTCAGCGTTAACGCTTCCATTCCCAGCCGAATTGGCGTGCCGGCGCAGTCGAGGAATCGCGCGAAAAGGCTCGAGCGGTCACGTTGTAGAGAACATCGGGGCCTTCCTGTCATACCCCAGAGTCTCCGAACTGCGCCGAGGAACCCGAGAATGAAAGTGGAATCGAAGAGCGAACAGCCGATGACAGATCGAGACGCCAAGGCCGCAACCGGCAGGGGGTGGGAAGAGTGGTACCGGCTGCTCGACGAGAGCGGCGGACCAACGCCGGGGCGGCGGGCGATCACGGAGCGCCTGGTGAAGGAATCCGCCCTCACGCCATGGTGGGCGCAGACGGTCGCCGTCGAGTACGAGCGCGCACGCTCCCTCCACGAGAAGGACGGGCGCCCGAAAGGCTACGCGATCTGCGTGACGAAGACGATCGCCGCGCCTGCCGAGCGTGTGTTCGATGCGTTCGGTGACCCGGCGGTCATGAGCGAGTGGCTCGGCGAAGGCGCGACCGCGTCGTTCGAGGAAGGTGGCGCGTTCTCGACGACCGACGGCAACCGCGGGCGCTACACGAAGGTGGCGCGACCGAAGACGCTGCGGTTCGTGTGGGAGGACGACGACCCCGCCGCGACGTCGACGGTGGAGCTCAAGCTGACGCCGAACGGCACGAAGACGGGGCTGGTGTTGAACCACGAGCGCATCCAGTCGCGCCCTCACGCCGATGGCCTTCGGGCAGCGTGGGGCGGCGCGATGGATAGGCTGAAGAAG
>DASURJ010000215.1:0-10917 GCA_036280115.1 Gemmatimonadaceae bacterium | reverse complement strand
CGCCACGTGACCAGGACCACGAAATCCCGGGCCGCGTCGCCCAGCATCGCATCGGTCCAATCGAGAATACCGGTCAGGTGGCCGGTCGCCGCATCAACGATGAAATGCTCCGGCGAGAGGTCCTGATGGATGAATCGCAGCGGGCCGTCGAAGCGACCGATCGGCAGCGAGATGGTGTTCGCCCAGCTCACGGCCTGATCGACCACGGGATCGAGACCACGGAGCGCGGAAGCGATGTCCACGCCCCGTTCCAGCCATTCCTTCCGTCCCACATCGTCCACGTCCATCTCGACGACGCCGGCAGCTCGAGCCCACTCCTCGGGAATCGAGTGAATGGCGCCCAGGGCCGCTCCCAAATCCCACGCGAGCGTCGGGAGCAACTCCGGCGCAACGGCATCGGCGTGGACGCCGGCGATGTACCGATGCCCTGCAAACCGATACGGAAATCCCGCCGCGGGCCGTCCCACGAGCTCGACGTGCGGTACGGCAATCCGCGGTGGCAAGGCCAGTGAGACGAGGTGATGCACTCGGCTCTCCGGCTCGAAGAGGTCCGCGCAGTGTGCTCGCCGGGGGAACCGAAACACCCAGCCATCCACGGTCGCGTAGACATCGAACTCCCACCCGGACCCGAGGTGCCTCACCGCGCGGGAATCGACCGTCGGGAAGCACGCACGGATCGCGGCAGCCGCGCCGTCGTCTGTCAACGGTCGGTCGGGCTCCCATGCACGCGAGCTCATTACGTGGATTCTGGCTCGCTGCGCGGCGAGTTGCCACACCGGCGTCGTACCTACCGAGCTGATCGATCCGCGGGCGGGTAAGGCGCTGCGGTGGGGCGCTGTCGCGCTGTCGCCGGCGACGTCAGTGCCGCACGCAGGTCACCGATGCCACGAATCGAGCACGTCCAGCGCCGCGCTCCGTGTGAGGCGCACGTGCCCGGTGTCGTCCGCGTTCATGACATACACCTCATCGTCCCCATCGCGGTCGCTCGTGAACGCAATCCGGTTCCCGTCGGGGGCCCACGTCGGGAACCGATCGCGCGCGGGGCTCCGAGTGAGCCTCGTCATTGCGTAGGGCGCAGCGACGTCGACGACGTAGATGTCGAAGTTGCCATCCTGCGACGCGTCGAACGCCAGGCGAGACCCGTCGGGCGACCACGCCACCCGGCCGCCCTCGATGATCTCGTTGGTCGTGAGGCGAAACACGTCGGAGCCATCGGCACGCATGACGTAGATCTCCTCGACCCCACTCCGCGACGAGACGAACGCGATGCGCGACCCGTCCGGCGACCAGGCACCGCCGATGTTGTCGCCGGCGTCCCTCGTCAGGCGGACCACGTCGGTGCCGCTCTCGCTCATCACGAAGAGATCGAACGTGCCGTGTCGGCTGGACGTGAAGAGTAGTCGCTTGCCGTCGGGCGACCAGCGAGGGAAGCCGTCGGACGCGGCGTTGCTCGTGAGTTGCCGCAGGTCGCGCCCGTTGGCGAGCATCGTGTACACCTCGAAATCCCCGTCGCGGTTCGACATGAACGCGAACCGGAAGCCGTCGGGCGCCCAGTCGGCCTGCTGGTCGCTTCTCGGGTCGGAAGTGACCTGCCGGGTACCGCTGCCATCGGCTTCCATGACGTAGATGTCGAAGTTGCCGGCTCGCGCGGAGGTGAAGATCATCGGGGGCCGGACGACGCGAACCGGGCCCTTGGGCGAGGTCGCCTCGGTGTCACCGCACGACAGCGCCGCCACGACGAGCGCCAGCGGCAGGAAGAACGTGCGTCTCGTGCTCCACGCTACTCGTCGCCCGTCGTTCCGCGGGCCGTCGGTGTCACAACGAGGTGGTAACGTCGGGCGCATGGCCGTGTCCCTCCCGCCGGGCGGGTGCGAGCACGCTGATTCGCGTTCCTCTGTAGACTTCCGCCTACGCCGGTAGCCTGTCAAGCGACGGACTAACGGCCGACCTCGGCACCTCGCCCTTCAGAACACCTGCTCCACCAGCCGTTTGAACCGCGCCTCGTCTCGCAGGTCCGCGAGCTGGGGATCGACCCTCAAGAATACCATGGAGTGTGATTGCTCCGCACGCGCACGCTCCAGGAGCTCGAGCGCGCGTTCGCTGCGACCGAGTGCCAAGTGCACCTTGGCGAGCTCGTACGAGGGGACGTAACGTCCACTGTCGGCCCGTACCTCGAGGCGCGCGAGAAGCGCTTCAGCTTCCGAGCGCGCCCCGCCGAGCGCGAGCGACCGCGCGAGCGACGCGATGTAGAGTGCGCCGCTGTCGGTCACGGCCACGGCGCGCCGATGTGCGGCCACGGCCGCCGGCAGCGAATCCATCTCCTGCAAGGTCCACCCTCGCCAGAGATGCGCGACCGCGTAGTCAGCGTTCATCCCCAGTGTCTGCTCCAACTGCGCGAGCGCCGCGGAGTGATTCCCCGCGTGATAGAACACCCACCCCAGCGCGGCGCTCGCGATGAGAGACAGCGGGTCGATCTCCTGCGCGCGCCGCATGGCCACTTCCGCCTCGGACATTCGGCCGGCTGCCGTCAGCAGATTCGCGTACCACTGATGCGCCGTCGAGTAGTTGGGCTCGAGGGCGATCGCGAGGCGAAACTCCTCCTCGGCGCGCTGAAAGTTCCAGTTGTGATACAACTCGACGTATCCGAGCGTCGCGTGGGGAGCGGCGAGCCCACCATCGAGCGCGATCGCCCGCTTCGCGGCCGCCTCCGCTTTCGGGAACGCCTCGCCCGGTGGGAGATAATCATAGAAACCGAGCACCGCATAGGCATCTGCGAGGCCGGAATGCGCGCGCGCGTAGCTCGGGGCCTGGGCTACCGCCTGCTCGAAGAACGCCGCCGCCGAACGCAGCCCCTCCTCGGTGCGAGTATACCAGGCATACCGCCCGCGGAGATACAGCGCGTGACGCCCCTTGAGATAGAGATCGTACGCCTCGGGGTCGGGCGCGCCTCCACCACTCGAGTTCCCGGCAGCGCCAACGAGTCGGACACGCAGCGTCTGCGCGATGGACCGGGCAATGTCTTCCTGGATCGCGAAGGCGTCGCCGGCCGTGCGGTCGTACGTCTCCGACCACAAGGGAAATCCGTCGGCGACGTTCACGAGCTGCGCCGTGATCCGCAACTTGTCGCCGGCCCGGCGCACGCTCCCCTCGAGAACGGTGGACACGCCGAGCTGCGCGCCGACGGTACGCACATCGACGTCGCGGCCCTTGAACGCGAACGCAGACGTACGCGACGCGACGCGCAGCCCGTCAATGCGAGCGAGGGTCGCGATCAGCTCCTCCGATATCCCGTCGCTGAAGTAATCCTGGTCGCGGTCGGGGCTGCGATCGACGAACGGGAGTACCGCGATCGTCGCCGGGGCAGTCGCGGTCGCCGACGGGGAGGACCCTTGCTCAGGGTCGCGCGCCGCGATCCATGCCGCAATTCCAGCTGCGACGACGGCCATCGCGGCTACCGCGAGGCCGACCACGCGCCACGACCGCCGCAGATATGTGTGATGCGTGTGCTGCGCGCGGACGCCGCCGGTCACGCCGTCGGGTGGCCTCGATTCTCCGGAGGTCACGACGCCCAGCCCTAACGCCTGCAGGTCCGACTCGAGCGCCTGCACGGACTGATAGCGGACATCCGGCGGCTTGGTGAGCGCGGTCATCACGACACGCTCGAGCCCGGGCGGGACATCAGGGCGATGCGACCTTACCGGCGCCGGCTCCGCCTCGAGAACTCCCGCCAGTACCACCGCTGCGGCACCACCCGGAAAGGGACGCTCCCCGGCGAGCATCTCGTACAGCACGACGCCGAGCGACCAGATGTCCGTGCGGTGGTCGAGCCGCTCGCCTCGTGCCTGTTCCGGGCTCATGTACGCCACGGTGCCTAACGGGCTCGCCGCCGATCCCGTGAGCGTGACGTCGGCGAGCTTCGCGATGCCGAAGTCCAGCAGCTTCACCACGCCGTCGCTCGTGAGGAACACGTTCGACGGCTTGATGTCGCGATGGATGATTCCGCGTGCGTGTGCCTTGGCCAGCCCGCGTGCGATCTGCGCGGCAATGGTCGCGGCCTCGGCGATCGGTAGCGGGCCGCGCGCGATCCGCTGCTGGAGCGTCTCGCCATCGTACAACGGCATGGCGAGATACAATTGTCCGTCGTCCGTCTCGCCGATCTCGTGGACCGTGCAGATGTTCGGGTGCTCGAGTGCCGCCACCGTGCGCGCCTCGAGCCGGAACCGCTCCGCCGCGGAGTCGTCGGGACCGAACCGGGCCTGGAGAAACTTCAGGGCGACGGTGCGACCGAGCCGGGTATCGAGCGCCTTGTAGACCACGCCCATGCCACCACCACCCACCTGTTCGAGCACTCGATAGTGGCCGACCGCCCGGCCCGCGAGCGACGTGGGGGAGGCATGGAGCCGCGCGCCCAGGGGCGCCACGTCGGCGGCGAGCCGATCGAGCGGACCGTGTCGGTCGTGCGCCGCGAGGAGCGACGCGACCTCATCGCGCAACGATCGATCGTCGGAGCACGCGTCGTTCAGAAATCGCTCGCGCTCAGCCGGATCCCGTTCGAGGCAGGCATTGAGTAACTCCTCGACCCGACGCCACCGCTCGGACGCCGCGCCCGGCGTCATTCGCCGAGCTCGCGGTTGAGCCAGGCGCGGGCCAGCGTCCAGTCACGTTTCACCGTCGCCGGCGATGTACCGAGCGCCTCGGCGGTGTCCTCGACGCTCATCCCGCCGAAGAACCGGCATTCGACCACGCGGCCGTAGCGTTCGTTCACGAGCGCGAGCCGGTCGAGCGCCTCGTCGAGCGCGAGCAGCTCATCGCCGCGCGACACCGCCATGGCGAACGCATCGTCGAGCGGGACCGGCTCGATCCCCCCACCGCGCTTCTGTGCACGACGCGACACGGCGTAGTCGATGAGGATGCGGCGCATCGCCTGCGAGGCCGCGGCGAGTACGTACGCGCGCCCGTGCCACCGGATCCGGTCGAGCTTGAGGAGCTCGAGATACGCCTCGTGCACGAGGGCCGTGGTGCCGAGCGTGTGACCGGTCCGTTCGCCGCGAAGCTGACGGTGTGCGACGCGGCGCAGCTCCTCGTAGATCGCCGGAAACACGTCGTCCAGCTTCGCGGCCGGGCCCGTCCCCGTGTTGGCCGGGTCCGGCGAATGGCCTTCCGGCGGAGACGTGCCGTTGTCGTGCGAGGAGGCCATCGGAGACAGAGGGTGTCGCGGCCACCAGGGCGGCAACGGGTGAACCCCGCGAGGCTGTGCGTTCGGGGCCGATCAGAGGCAGATCATACGGGAGGGGTCACGAGGGCTCAAGGTCGCCGTGAGCCGGTTCTCGCGTGTTTTCGGCTTCTCCGCATGAAGGGTGGCTGCCCAGCCGGGCCCACCGTCCGTTTGCTCTCACTCACAAGGAGGCCTCGTGCACCGGCTTACGACCTTGCGCCCGCTCACCGCATCCTTCATGACCGCGTCGGCGGTACTGTTCACGGCGTGCTCGCAGAAGCCCGTCGCACCACCCACCGCTGCGTCCGTCGCGGCCGCGCATAACGGTCATGCGTCGCCCGCCCGTGGGGTCAACGTGAAGCTGACGCCAGAGCAGCTGAAGGCGATCGCCGACGTCAGGAATGCCACGACCCGGTTCCACGACCTCGATGCCGCCGATGATGCCGGGTACCGAACACAATACCCCGCCGGATGCGCTGAGTCGGCCGAGGGAGCACAGGGGTTCCACTACCTGAATGAGGGACTCGTTGACGACAAGGTAGAGCTGTTGCGCCCGGAGCTGGTCATGTACGAGCCGGGTCCGAACGGGCAGCGTGACCTCGTGGGCGTGGACTATATCGTTCCGCTGCACCTGTCCGAGAACCCGCCCGTGCTGCTCGGCCAGGAGTTCGCGAAGCTCGGGCCGCCGCTCAACGTGTGGGCACTGCACATCTGGGCGTGGCGTCCGAATCCGAGCGGCATGTTCGCGCTGTGGAACCCGAAGGTGAGCTGCGAGCACGCGGGGATTCCGCCACGGTAGTATCGAAGCCTAACGAGCCGGCGCCCACCGGCCGGCTCGTTCCCCTCTCGCTGGCGAACGTCAGCCGCAGAGCTGAGCACGATGCCGCCACTCGGCGTCGAAGGCGCCACGAACGCCGCGGCCGTCGGCGAGTCGCAGGTCGACAACGCCGCGGAGTCGGCCATCGGGGTCGGCCTGCCGAATGGTGATCGTGCCGGCGGGCAGCCCCGTACACCGGCCGTTCGCGCAGAATGACCCTCCCGCCACTTCAGGCTCGCCAGGCCAGCGGAACGTTCGCGGCCGGAGCCCGGACCGCCCCGCCAACCGCGAGTCGCGCGGATAGATCCCGAGCCGTAGTTGCGGCTCGGCTCCCGACTCGAGGACGCTGTCACCCGCAGCAAGTGGCGTACTGCGTAGCAGCAGGGCCACAGCGTACCCATCCCAAGGAGCGCAGCTGGGCCCCGCATAGGCATGTTCGAACCCGGCGGGAGGGACGACCGGTTCGGGCCGTTGGGGGCAGCCTAACGCTGCAATGCCGAGGAGCAGCAATGGGAGCTTCATGGAGCATCACCGGGTGGAGCGGTCGTCAGCTGATAGCTGATAGCTGATAGCTGTCATGTAGACGACCGGACCGCCCATCCATGCACACCCCATGGACAGCCCGCCGTCCGGACGGCAGAATCCGCCGGTGCAAGTAACCATCGACTATCTGCGCCGCACTCCCTCCGCCGGGCTGCTGGTCGTGCAGCTCGCCGGCATCCTGCTCTACCCGTGGATGGAAGGCTCGGCGCGAGGACGTGCGCTCCTCACGGCCTTCGGGCTCGTGGTACTCGGCGTCGCGCTGCGCGTGGTGCGGCGCACGCCATGGCTCACATGGCTCGCGTTCGTCCTGGCCGTGCTGGTGGTGATCCTGTCGGTGATCGCCGCCATCGCGCCGCATCCGGCGCTGCCCGTTGCGACCGCCACGCTCGAATCGGCTTTCTACTTCTATGCGGCGGGTAGCCTGACGGCGTACATGCTTCAGGACTGGGTGGCGACGACCGACGAGCTATTTGCCGCCGGCGCCACCTTCACGCTGCTCGCCTGGGCGTTCGCGTACGCGTACGTCGCGTGTCAGGCCATGCTTCCCGGGAGCTTCAGCGCGGGAGTCGACCCCGGCGGGATACGCACGTGGATGGAGCTGCTCTTTCTCAGCTTCGCCGTGCTGTCGGGTGTGGGGTTGAGCGACATCATACCGGTAACGCCGCATGCCCGTGCGCTCGTCATGCTCGAGGCATTCGCCGGCGTGATGTACATCGCGCTCGTCGTCTCGCGACTCATCGCGCTGACCGTGACGAATCGGAGGGGGCGCAGCTAACGGACGGAATCCTTCCCGATCACGCCCATGTCGTCCGCGCCATGACCTTCCGCGATCAGCGCATCCATCCGCTCGGCGATCGCGGGGAGCGTGATCAGGGGCGTCCCCTCCGCCGTCTCCAGCATGAGACGCACGTCCTTACGAGCCATCACGAGCTCGAACCTCGGGCGAAAGTCCGCGTCAGCGAGGTTCTTCCCGCGACCGCTGAATATCCCGGCCGGGTTGAAGAAGTCGAACAGCTCGAGCGCGTCCTGCGACGACACGTCGCTCCCGCGCGCGATGGCGAACAGGTCCGACATGAGCGCGGTGACGCCAATGATGAGCGCGTTCCCGCACAGTTTGTAGACGGCGGCGAGGTCCGGACGCTCGCCGAGGTACTCGACGCGACGCGCCATGCGTGCGAGGTCGTCCTTCACCGTGTCGAACAGCGCGCGGACGCCCGATGAGAGGATGGTCCCCCTCCCTTCTCGCGCCGCATCGGGGCCGATGAACACCGGACAGTGCAGGTATCGAACACCTTCGGCGTTCAGTCGCCGCGATCGCGCCGCCGTGAGCGCGGGTTGCGTCGTCGTGTGATCGACGACGATGGCATCGGATGGGAGACCGCTCCGGAGCGCCGCGATCACCTCGTCAACGACCGCGTCGTCCTTGAGCACGAGGTGCACGCGTGCGACGCCCTGCACGGCGTCCGCAGGGGTTGGCGCGACTCGCACGCCGAACTGCTCGAGTGCACGTGCCTTTTCGGTCGTGCGATTCCACGCGGTCACCCGGTCTCCGCGCTTCGCGGCGGCTTCGGCGAGCCCGCTTCCGAGAAGCCCTGTGCCGAGAAAGGCGATGTGTGTCATACAGTGCAACATAGCCGTTGGCTGGGCGGCGTCGGCGGACAGTTGCCGTTGACGAGGTCGGCTCGTTTACGCACCTTCGCCGGCTCCACTCCGCGACGCCAACCCAGACACCGCTCGCCCTCGGCGAGAGGCTACCGCGCCATGACGTTCACGCCAACACTCGCTCTCGGTGTCGTTGCCATGGTCTTCTCGCAGCCGCGCCTCACGGAACGCGCGCTCGGCGACGTCGCCGTCATCAGGATCCCGCGGGCCGTGACGGAGATGTACAAGGGCGGACACGATCTCCAGGTCGGGCGCCTGATGTACACCTTCTCCGACGACTACTTCTGGGCGTCGTTCGGCAGCAGGACAGCGTACAAGCAGCAGCTGTTCATCTCGGTCATGGCGCCCGACGCCACGGACGCCGAGTACAGCGAGCACCCTGCGCGGTACACGCTCACGTACAACGACCGAAAGACTGTCCGCACGGTGACCGTCGGCTCGGGAACGTTGAAGGTCGTCGAAGGGGTCTACGTCCAGAATTCGCTCGCGGCACCTGCACACACGTTCTTCTACGTGGATCGCGCTCGACGCCTGCAGATCGTCTGGCACGCGGTACAGAAGGAGGTAGACCTCGCGACGGGCGTGGACGTCATCGCCAGGATGGCGGCGTCGTTCCGCATCACGCGCGACCCGGCCGCGCAGTTCGCAGACCTTCGCGATCGTCCTCGGAGGGAAGCAGAAGATCGGGCCCGTAAGCGCGCGCTGGCGATGGAGACGCTCCAGCGCGAAGGGTACGGGGTGCTCGAGCCGGGCAAGCCCGTGTTCAAGGACGGGGTGTACGTCGAGTGGATGGTCGATCCCGAGCCGCGGTTTCAGCTACTGGTGCCACTCGGTCGCGTTGGCAGTTCGCCCACCGCACCGCCCGTGTCGCGCCCCCGGCCGGCGGTACTCAGAACTGCGGATGGCAAGCGTCGCGAGCTGGCTGGGGCGTTAGGCTGGCGCGAGTTCATCGACGGGGAGTGGCGGTTCCACAACGATGAGAATGCGTATCTTCCGATGGCGGGGACGGCGGCGACGCTCGCGGCACAACAGACGGATCCGGCGTTCGTCTACTTCTACTACTCGGCGACCGTTCGCGTGGAGGAGGAGTCGGGCGACGAGCGGCTCAGGGACCTGCGCTGGTTCTTCGATTCGCTCGCGGAGGTGCGTCGCCTGTGGAGCGAGGGCAAGCTCGTGACTGGCGGAGCGGCGGCGAGCGACTAGCGGTCAGTCACTGAGGATCTGATGGGTGTACGTCGGCCAGCGATCAGGCGAGTAGACGGGCCGGCCCCACGGCGGCCGCGTCGGGCTCCGCTGACCGGGATACGGATCGCCCGCGGGGGATACGGATCGGGCGGACGGGGCGGATCACGGCGGATCGATCCGCGCGAGGGAGAGCGGGGCTCGCCATGACCTGGCTCCAACGCGTCGCAGAGTAAGCGTCATTCCATGAAACGAGGCCGACTACGGGGTGCGGGTGAGCGCAACCCGTCCTTCGCGCATCGTCAGATCGTACACGAAGTTCGTCTTCAGGTGAAACTCGGCGTTCATGGTGCTGTCACCGAGCTCGGTGATGACGAGCACGAGCCGATCCTTGTCGAGAGCCGGGTCGGATGAGATCGGGCGAGCCAGGCGGCCCCTGACCTCGAGGTAGTTGCGGTTCGGCTTCACGAGCACGTCGCTCAGCAGCACTTCGCCGACGCGTCCCTTTCCCGCACGATCGGGGTCGATCTCGAGCTCGAACGGGATCGAATCGACCTTTTTCCGCAGATCGGCGCTGAAGAACGTCCCGGTGCCCGACCAGCGACCAAAGAGCTTGCCCGGATCCGGGCGCTGCGCGCTGGCAGACCAGACGGGAATCACGAGCGCCAGCAGCGAAAACGCGAATGCTTTCATGACATAGCTCTCCAGGATGAGCGTGGCGACACGTGCCCGGCGCGTTACGCGCGCGGAGTCGCCTCGACGAGGTTCGCCATGAATCGTTCTTCCGGTTGACGACAGGGACCATACGTCGGATGACGTAGTCGAGCGAATGGCTCGATTCGTCGGCGGTTCGCGCCTTCTCGAGCGTGGCAAGGAAGTGCAGCACCCACGCAACCATGAATTCCCGCGGCACTCGCCGCTCGAGAGGGACACAACAATGAAAACGACGACAATTCACCGCTTCGCCTACTCCTTCGTGCTCGCGGCGACGGCTCTCCTGGCCGGTTGTCTCGACGGCACTCCCGTCAGTCCGGATCGGATGGACGGGTCGCTGACTCCGACCAAGGAGGCATCGGCTGACGACTTTGCCATCACCCACAACGCTGCAGGCCGGAGCGCCAGCAACCGCGCTGCAGACCTCGGCGCCTGTGACAACCTGCGTCCGCCCGCGGGCAGCATGCTCGCTTTCCGTGTTTTCGCGAAAGGCGTCCAGATCTATCGCTGGACCGGCGGCAGTTGGGGGTTTGCCGGGCCGTCGGCGGTACTCGCGTCCGACGCCGAGGGGAATGGCATCGTCGGCACGCATTACGCCGGCCCGACGGGCCCCGTCTGGGAGAGCAACACTGGGGGCAAGCTGGTCGGCGCAGTCGTCGACCGCTGCACGCCGAACCCTAACGCCATTGCCTGGCTGCTTCTGTCGACAGTCGCTGACGGTCCGGGCGTGTTTCATCGCGTGAAGTTCATCCAGCGCGTAAATACGGTCGGTGGCAAGGAACCG